>CAZUAW010000250.1:0-3845 GCA_964618535.1 uncultured Thiotrichales bacterium | reverse complement strand
TTAGCAATCTGGGCTTTCAGGTTCGGTGTGATTGATCACGGTTTTTGGGTTTACCATTAGGCGGTAATCTTTGTCGTTAGGTGGCTAAGGTGAACCGGCCTAATTGGGGGGAATGTTTTTGATGTGATTTGTTGAAGTGAGGAGGTGTTACCTTTTTGTCTACCATTTATCACTTTTGGAAGTTTTATGGTTTTAAAACGGGAATACCGTAAATAAGTGTGAGCTCACCCTCAGTTCTTCTGTCGACGGATTTCAGTCAATATTGATACATTAGACACTAACAATTAAATCAGAGATGGCTTGACGTTATTTCTGGGTAATACTTCACAATAATTCCCGAAATGGAAAAAACCATACTTTTGGTTAAGGGTATCTCTAATAATAGAGGTGCCCTTAAGTCTATGGTTATCACATTGTCAGTTGATCAATAAAACCTTTAAGGGGTTTCAGCGGGCGAGAGTGATCGGGGTAACGATTGAGAGGGAGCTCAGCAATAGCCGGGAATGTAATTATGGAAAATGCAGCAACAATGAATGCTCAGGGCGTTCAAAATCTTAATCAGGTGGCAGCGTTCCGTCCTGAGCGATCCTTGCTTGATCACCTGGATATGGTGAATCGGCGTAAAAAGCCGTTTTTGCTTGTGGCTGCTCTGGTGCTGACTGTTGCCTTGAGTCTGGTTTTTGGCTTGCCACCTATCTATCGTTCTACTGCGACGATTATGATCGAGCAGCAGGAGATTCCAGATGAGCTGGTTAAATCGACCATCACGACTTATGCGGAGCTGCGGGTTCAGGAAATCAGCAAACGGATTCTGCGTAGGCCGCGTTTAATGCCGATTATCGAGAAGTTTAATCTCTATGCGGACTATCGGGATCGAATGCCGGAAGAGGCGATTGTAAGAAAAATGAAGGAATCCATTTCCTTTACGATGTCGCGCGCGCAGATCAAGAAAGGCAGGGGCATTGACAAGAAGCTGCCGAATATCGAATTCACCACCTCATTTGATTACCCCAAGGATCCTCAGCTCGCACAGAGTGTGACGATGGAGATTGTTGAGCTCTTTATGAGCGAGAACACGCAGGACAGGAAGCGCTCCACTGAGGGCGCTTTTACTTTTCTGGCGAGTGAATTGCAGAAGTTGGAGGCTGAGGCGGATGGCATTGAGCTGAAGATGGCTAATTTCAAACGCGAGAACAGTGGAATGTTGCCTGAGCAGGCGAGTGTGACTTTGCGGGTTTCTGACCGGCTGGATCGGGAGCTTGATGAGATTACCCGGCAGCTGTTTGATTTGCGGCAGCAGAACGTCATTTTGCGCTCTGATCTGAACAAGGTCAGCAAGTATGTTGAATCGCCCAATTTGACCAATGATCTGGGTGAGCGGGTGATGAGTTCACAAGGCCGGGTGCAGGTGCTGCAGTCGACTTATGTGACATTGCTTTCCAAGTATTCTCCAGAGCACCCTAGGCTGAAGAAGATTGAGAACGAGATCGCCTCTCTGGGTGGTGATCTTAACTTTAGTACCGAAGTGGAAACGGTCTATACTGAGCTCTCGCGTAAGGAAGATGAGTTGATGGATCTGCGGTCAGTTTATGAGCCGGATCATCCTGAGGTCGAGAGGCTGGAAAATGAAGTCCGTTCGATGAAATCACGCATTGGTCTGATGGCCAGTAATACTGATTTAATGAGAGCACCGACGTTTTCCAAAGAGGCTAATCCTGCTTATTTGTCGTTGACGACTCAGCTCAAGGTGAATGATGTGAGTATTCAGTCACTGGAGCAGAAAAAGCGAGAGTATCAGTCGCGCCAGAATACGCTTGAGAAAGATCTGATGATGTCGCCGATGGTGGAGATGGAGTTTAACCGCCTGGATCGGGAGTATCAAACGGTACTGAAGCGCGTTTTAGATATTCGGCAGAAACTTAATCAGGCAGAGATGTCGGATAAGTTGGAGTCTTCGCAAAATGCGGAGCGGTTTACTTTGATTGAACCACCGGAAGTGCCTGCCAGCCCGGTTTCGCCTAACCGCAAGCAGATACTGTTGCTGGGGCTGTTAGTAGCGCCGGGGATTGGGTTCTTTGTTTGTTACTTGCTGGAGTCGTTTGACAGGTCGGTCTATAACAATCGGGTGATGGCGCAGATTACCGGGGTGGAGCCGTTGACCGTGGTGCCTTTTATGTCGACGGATTTTGATGAGAAAGTTTTTGTTAAAAAGGCGTTGATTAAAGGGATGTCATTGCTGGGTCTTGGTGTGGTGGTGACCGCTGTGGTGGCGTATGTCCATTTTAATTTGTTGCCGATGACTGAGATCTGGGGCTTGTTTGTTAATAAGCTGGAGTTGTTGATGTTTTAGGTTGGTGGATTAGATGAGAGTGCTTTATATCTTTTCATTCCGGCGTAGGCCGGAATGACGGTGTCATTAAAGCATTGTCGTAAATAAAGAAATAATCGAGTAGGAAGACATAAGGATTAGTCAAAATGAATATGGACGATCAGGTAATGGGTAATAAAGAAGCTGATAAAAATATAACGATGATTAATGAAAATAAAGACATGCGTTCTGCCAAACCATTTTTGACCGATGAAGGTCTGCGGGAGCTGCTGGAGAGTGCTACTTCTGAACGACCTTCAATGCGTCGGGAACAACAACAGAACCGAGTGGAGAGTAAGGCCTCAGAGCCTTCAATAAATAATACAGTGAATAGTGTTGCGCAGAAAAAACAGGCTGCTAAACCTGAGCTTCCAATGATGAAGATCAAGGCGCGTACTATTAAGCCTGATCGCGATCAGTTGCGTAAAAATCGTATTCTGATTGGTTCAGAGGGTGAGCGGGCGGCGATGGCCTACAAGGTTTTACGTACCAAGGTTTATCAGGAGTTCACTAACCGGAACTGGAACAGTGTTGGTATTACCAGCCCGAATCCTTCAGATGGGAAAACGACTACTGCGATTAATCTGGCTTATACATTCGCCCGTTCTGTTCCGAATATTGTGGTGCTGGTAGACCTGGATTTGCATCGTCCAAGTGTTCATAAGCATCTTGAGTTTGCGCCGCCTTACGGCGTGATTGATTATCTAAACGGTGATGTGTTGATCTCGGAAGTGTTGTATCGCATTGCAGATACGAACATGTTTGTGATCCCCGGTAGGGAGTGCAAGGATTTACCGATGGATCTGTTTTCTTCTGATCGTCTGGCCAAGCTGCATCGTTTTTTGAATAGAATGTTTCCGAAATCGTTCCTTTTCTACGATTTGCCGCCGGTACTGTCTGTGGATGATGCGGTGGTGTTTGATGAAAAAGACTGCAACCTGGTGGTGACTGCGGAGGGTTCAACTTCGGTGGATGATTTGCATAATGTTGCGGAGATGATGACGGGGCATAATTTGCTGGGTTATGTACTGAATAAGTCTAAACACAGTACCCGCATTCACAAGTATGGTTATTCCTATTACGGGGCTTATGGGAAGTACGGGAATTATACGAATAGTTAGTGCAAATGCCTGATCCGCTGCGCTTGATCAGGCCCACGGTTAAAACGTGATTTTGTAGGCACGATCAAGCGCAGCGGATCGGGCAATTCTCCGAGGACTCAAACACCGGAGGATTCTATCCTGCCGGTAAAACAGCGCTTTTAACATCCTTGGTGGTCGTGCTGGGAATAATATACTCTCCGCATTCAAGAATACCCAAATCTGGCACACCTTGTTTTGCGAATAGCTTCGTGGCTTACAGGGGTGTAAGTCAGGGGCGTGAGCAGGGAGTGGAGGCTTTGTAAACACTTGCAATAGATGACTATTCCTGCGTGTTTACGTCTTGCTCTTCACAAAAACGGCGCACCACCTTTGGG
>CAZUAW010000249.1:0-3903 GCA_964618535.1 uncultured Thiotrichales bacterium | reverse complement strand
TCAATAGGCGCATAGTTGTTCTACGCAACGATTTGAGATCATTCAAGCTGGGACAAAAAAGCAAGTTAGGAAGTTATTTAATCCTCAGTCCTTAGGGCATTGGTACCCTCTTTCTTTAATAGTAAAGATATAGAAAATTGCCAGCGTTATGAGGTCATAGAATGTTAACCCGGATATTTCATGAATTACATGCGCCCTCGCTTGTCTATTGATTCCACAAGGAATTCTTTTCACTTGCCCGTAATCACCGATACGAGACGCGTAAAAACAATCCCTTGTGAAATCAATATCCTGCGCGATCATCACATGAATTCATGAAATATCCGGGTTAAATCAAATCCCGTTTTTCAAGCGTGATGTCTCTTGATTACTGGAATTCAATTGAAGGGTGGCTATAACGCTTCCCCCTTCGATGAATCCAAGCTAGCATTGCAGCATACTTTTAGTGGGTAGAATGTTGAAAATTTCCAGCTTATTGGTCGTTTGTTCGAGCCTGATACTGATGCAGAGCTGCGTGATTGCGCCGCCGCAACCAGCACCACCAATAAAAACAGTTCCCAGACCAGTGAAACCACAGCCACCGGTTGTGAAACCGGTAGAACAGATGCCACAGCGTGGATCCGTTGCGACCACTGCACCGGTCGATATTTCTGCCCCCTCAATGCCGACGGAATTACCCACCGAGCCACAAGTCATCGGTTCATATCCAGAATTCTATCCACCTGCAGAAACTCAGGTTTACCCTGCCGTTGAGCAAGCTCCAGTGATCGTGAGTCTGCTGGATCAATCTGATCTCTACGCATCACAAGGTGAACCAGCAAGCGCTGCTGCATCCTTAGAGCGAGGGTTGCGCATTGAACCACGCAATGCGCTACTTTGGTCGCGGCTTGCAAGCATCCGATTGCAGCAGCAACGCTACTCGCAAGTTGAATCACTGGCTAAAAAATCTAATCGATTTGCGCAGGGAGATTATGCGTTAGTTGGCAAGAACTGGGGCATCATTGCGCAAGCACGGGAACTACGCGGCGATAAGCCAGGTGCGCAAGCGGCAAGGAGAAAAGCGGCTGAATACTAATGACGTCCCCGATAGTGATGGCGTAAGAAGTATCGAGCAGATTCTCGGGCAAGACGGTGAGTTGGCGTCGGTGATTTCCGGATTTGCGCCGCGTCAGGGTCAGATCGAGATGGCTGCAGCAGTTCAGGATGCCTTGCAGCAAAAGCAAACACTCATTGCAGAGGCTGGCACTGGCATTGGTAAAACCTTCGCCTATTTAATTCCAGCAATTATGAGCGGTGGAAAAACCATCGTCTCCACCGGCACGCGGCATTTGCAGGATCAGTTGTTTAAAAAAGACATTCCGATTCTGCGTAAAGTGCTAAAAACTGGATTCAATGCCGCCTTACTCAAAGGCCGCGCCAATTACCTCTGTCCTTATCGACTCGAACAGGCATTGCTGGCATCACGCGCGCGCAACCACAAATATTTTAAATTGCTGCGCGAGCTGGACGACTGGCGGCATCACAGCGAAAGTGGTGATCGTGTCGAATTTTCCGGTATGTCCGAAGACCATATTTTGTGGCCGCGAGTGACCTCCACTGCGGACAACTGTCTGGGTCAGGATTGCCCAAACTATAAGGATTGCTACGTGGTGAAGGCGCGGCGCGAGGCTTTCGATGCAGATTTAGTGGTCATCAATCATCATCTATTCTTTGCTGATCTGGCGCTACGCGAAAATGGCTTTGGCGAG
This sequence comes from uncultured Thiotrichales bacterium, assembly GCA_964618535.1. Taxonomy (GTDB): domain Bacteria; phylum Pseudomonadota; class Gammaproteobacteria; order UWMA-0217; family UWMA-0217; genus HyVt-560. The sequence continues at coordinate 2,155 of CAZUAW010000249.1, read as the reverse complement.
TTATTGCCCATTGCCGATGGCGTGATTTTAGATGAGGCGCACCAATTGGCAGAAACAGCGACGCGATTTTTTGGCGATACGCTGAGTAGCCGTCGTTTACTGGATTTGTGCAAAGACACCTTGAATGAGGCGCGCACCGAAGCGCCAGATATGCCCGATTTATTCGATGCCGCAGATCGAATTCCTGGTGCAGTTTCTTATTTCCGCCAGCAATTGGGCCAGTACGAGGAACGCCGCCCGTGGCTACCGTTGCTTAAACAAAAACGAATTCAGGATGCCGTCGAGGGATTATCGGTGGCGCTGACCGATATCGTAGAAACACTGGAGGCAGCAGCAGAACGCAGCAAAGGTTTGCAAGCCTGTAGTGGCCGCGCAATTCAGTTGCAGCAGTTGCTAATCAGCATGAATAAGGCGCAGGAGGATCAGGTTCAATGGTGCGAAACTTCGCGCAATGGCTTCGCGCTGCACAATACGCCACTGGATATTGCGGATACTTTTCGTCAGCACATCAAGCGTTTGGATACGGCTTGGATTTTGACATCCGCAACGCTTGCTGTCGGTCAGGATATATCCCATTTCTCTGCCAGCATGGGGCTTGAAGATGCTGAGTTTGGGCAATGGGGCAGCCCGTTTGATTTTGCCAACAATGCATTAATGCTGCTGCCTGATAATTTGCCATTGCCTAATGATTCGCGCTACCTGCAACAATTAACGGACACTGTGGTACCGATTATCGAAGCGAATCAGGGAGGTACTTTTTTTCTTTTTACCAGCTACCGTGCATTGCGGGCGGTACAGGTATTGCTCGAAAATAGGCTGACTAAAACCTTGCTGGTGCAGGGCGAAGTGCCAAGAACAGAACTGCTGCAACAATTTCGTGAAGATGGCAGCGCTGTATTACTAGCCACTGCTGGTTTTTGGGAAGGTGTGGATGTGCGAGGCGCTGCACTCAGCTGTGTCATTATAGATAAATTACCTTTTGCACCGCCGGGTGATCCGGTCATTGAAGCGCGCCTGAATGTGCTTAAAAAAGAAAATAAAAATCCATTTATGACCTATCAGGTTCCACAAGCAGTGATTGCGCTCAAACAAGGCGTAGGTCGATTAATTCGTGATGTGAAAGATCGTGGCTTAGTGGTGCTTTGCGATCCGAGATTACGCACCAAACCCTATGGCAAACAATTTATAAAAAGTTTGCCGCCAATGCCCGTTACCAGCGATAGCGCACAGGCGATAGCTTTTTTAAAAGCCGGGTGAAAGCGATGAAAATTATTGCAATAGATACCGCAACAGAAGCTTGTTCAGCAGCTTTTTTATTGGAGGGTGAAATAGTCTCGCGCTATGAACTCGCACCAAGAACACATACCGAGCGTCTGCTGCCGATGCTCGATGAATTAATGGCAGAAACAGAATTAAAATTAAAAGATTTTGATGCACTTGCGTTTGGCAGAGGCCCAGGTTCATTCACCGGAGTTCGCATTGCCGCTGCTGCTGCGCAGGGCATTGCGTTGAGCGCAGAGTTACCCGTTATTGCGGTCTCTACGCTCGCTGCGATGGCGCAACGCGCGATGGATGAGTTGGATGCTGAATCGGTATTAACCGCTATTGATGCACGCATGAATGAGGTTTACTGGAGTGCCTATCAAAAAGACGGTAACGGATTGGCAAAGGCGCTAATTGATGAATCTGTTATCCCACCAGAAAATATCACTGTGCCAATAGAGGCGAAATGGACAGGTGTCGGAACTGGTTGGGACACCTATTATGAAACGCTCGCTGAACGCATGGGTCAGCAGGCAATTAAAGTGAATGCTGAGTTTTATCCTAATGCTGCTTCTATTTGCAGATTAGCGGAACCCTTGTTGCTGGCAGGTAAAGCAACGCCAGCAGAACAGGCAATTCCTGTTTATCTCAGAAACAACGTGGCAAAGAAAAAGAAACATAGAAGCGGGGTATAAATGTTGGAAGTGCAGAAAAATGATTTATTTATTGTGGAAGGTAAATCTGCTGCCAGTACAATTGAGCAGGCTTTAAAACCATCGACGCAAGTTGTACTGGCGCTGCAAGGAAAACTGATCAATGCGCAAAAGGCTTCCGTAGCGAAAGTGCTGAAAAATATTCAGTGCCAAAAGTTATTTAAGACTTTGGGTTGTGG
>CAZUAW010000248.1:0-3913 GCA_964618535.1 uncultured Thiotrichales bacterium | reverse complement strand
GCATGCCCTACACTATGGTCAAAATCGATGAAAAGGAGGTGGCAGGTATGATGTCCATGCCTCCCGAAGCAGGAGGCATGCCACCGATGTGGGGTGGTTATGTCACTGTTGATGACGTCGAAGCCAGTGCAAAACAGGCGGTAAATCTGGGCGGCAAGATTTTACTCGAGCCCCGCGATATCCCGGAGGTTGGTCGTTTTTGCGTTATTTGCGACCCACAGGGAGCCACGCTAAGCCTCATTACGTATTTCGACAAGGGCTGATGCGGCGCGCCGACAGGCTATTTCAGATTATTCAGTTTCTGCGAACGAGGCGTGTCACGACTGCGCGATGGCTGGCAGAACGGCTGGAGGTCTCTGAGCGTACGATTTACAGAGACATCAAGGATTTAATTCTGTCGGGGGTCAATATTGAAGGAGAGGCGGGGGTCGGCTATGTGATACGCCATGGCTTCGACCTTCCGCCGCTGATGTTCAGCAAAGACGAAATCACCGCGCTGACTTTGGGCGCAAGAATCGTTGAAAGCTGGGCGGACAAATCGCTGGCCACCGCAGCTCAAAGTGCGTTGAGCAAAATTGAAACGGCGCTGCCCAATGAATTAAAAAAAACCTTGGGCGATACGCTACTTTTTTCACCCTTGACGCGCATCACTACCGAAGTATCCATTACCATGGCAGAAATTCGCTTTGCCGCCGATCACAGGAGAAAGGTGAGCTTGCACTACACCAGGGCCGATGGGCAGGATTTAGAACGAATTATCTGGCCGCTGGGCCTGTTTTTCTGGGGATCGGTCTGGACGATAGGCGCATGGTGTGAATTACGCAACGCCTTTCGGGTGTTTCGACTGGATAGAGTGAACCACCTAAGCGTTTTGGACGAACACTACCCGCATGAGAAAGGCAAATCCCTGAGAGATTTAATTGAGCAGCAGAACTGCAAAGAGTAATGTCGGCCACAGCCTCCCTTCTAGCGCTATAAAACTATTCTCACCAAGGACGTATAAGTAGAACTAACGCCCTTTTCGCGCCTACCTTACCTAAATGGCAATTGTTTGGCCGCCGCCAGTACGAAGGCAATTGGTTGTTATTGTGGATTGCACTATTCATGGATTAGCCGCTTGGTGGCTTGCTCTAGAAAGGCAAAAGACAAGACCTGACGCAATTATTCCTATAATTTTCTCAGAAAAGATGTGGGCCTATCTGTTGGCGTATAATCTGATCCGGCTACTGATATGATCGAGGCCGCGCTGCAAGCCGGTGTGTTGCCGCGCCAGTTGAGCTTCAAGCATACACTGCAAATGTGGGTGGCGTGGAGTCGGCGACAATTTCTTTCCAATGCCAGAGAAGATACGGCGACTTTGTTCATGCTCATTGCCCAAATACGAGTAGGGAACCGACCTGGCAGGCTCGAACCGCGAGCGGTCAAGCGCAGGCCAAAGCCGTATCCGCGGCTGGATAAACCGTGTTGGGAAGCCAGAAAATACGGCCATGCAAAAAAGGTTTCACCTTAAATTAGTGCCCTTCAACTATAGATCCTGGCTTAGTTCCTGACCCATGGTATGTCTTAGCCACCAATCTTGTGGTGATACGGCTACACCTTGTTTGTTGATGATAGATAATGATGGGCAGCTTCCAGCTTCGCCGTAAATATTAATCCGATCACCATCGAAACTGTCAAAAGTCATTTCAACTTCATCACCATAAGTCGGGCTTTGTTCGAGTAGAATTCCGACAGCAACACGTTCGCCCATTCGCAAGGAGTCATAATAGTCTGAATAAAAATGCACCCCTGCCATATTGCGACCAATTGATATGTTTGCCGCCAGCTTGTCCAGTTCGCCCTGGATAGTCAGTGGAATATCGGTGATATTTTTCAACTTAGTACCTTTATCATTTGGTACAAAATAGTCTTTATCACCTAATTTAAGCGTGCGTAATTTTCCGCTATCGCAATCTTCATACATTTCGAAGAAGGCTTTCAGCATGGTAATGCAGCCGCCTGCAACGGTTGCATGACCAGCACCGTAGGCCGGATGCATGGGCGACCCTTCAGGAAAAGCCATTGGTAGCAATAAATTACAATCGTTAAAATCATTAGCATTGATGCCACTTGGCGCAAAAACTCCTCCGGTACACTGTACCAGGCGCATATCATTCATGGCATTGGTATTTTGTTCCATATTGTGCTGAATGATAGCGTCACGTATTTCTTGAGGGATCTCGTTATACATACTTTCAAAAGCAGTACTAGAACATCCCAGTGCAGCCGCCGATCCAGCGCATACTAATGATAAGCGACCACCCATCGCCTCTGGTCGACCTCGGCGGTGATAGTTAAACTTTTGTCTGCGCACGGCTTTCAGACATCGTGTGGCAACTTCGGTAACTAGTGTCAATATGTGCGGCCCACCAAATGTTGCGAATGCATCCCGTTTACCGCTCAAACTTTTTTCAGGAAACCCTCTGGATGTAGGTGATCCTATAGAAAGCAGTATCAAACAAGCATTCAAATACGCCTGATACAACGCATCGAAATGAACATAGGTGGCTAAATCACGCGGCGTTGTGATAAAACGCTTTTTTTCTTCAAATAAATTACCTGCTTTTAAATCTGCTCCGTTCTGGACATCAAGCCAGGAAGTCCAGTCGGTCATGTGATCAAGGCAATTTTTATGGGTGATGACCCGTTGATCGATAGTTTGTGCACCATATGGTATAAAACCATCTTCTGCATCAAAGTTGGCTTTGATGCCTGGGAAGCCAGGAGTGCCACCTGTGCCACCGAGTAAACTGTTTGTACCTGCCAATAAAAATTGCGAGATAAAGGGACCAACCTGTGCTCCATCCGAACCACGGAAAATATTCTGCGTAGTCAAACCACCCGCTAAACTACCAGTGCGCGCCTCACGTCTGTTGCGTTCGAAAGCATTTAATCCGGATTGGTCTGTTTGCAATGGAGTTGATGAGGTGATGTTATTACCATCATAAAACGGCATATTGGCGATAAGACTGGTTATCTGATTACTGGATAGTTGTGATGTTCCTCCTTGATCACATAACTTGTTATCACCACCAGCTACAATTTCTGTAAATGGTACATCGCGCAAAATAGCCAGCGCATAGACTTCGGCCATTTCTGCTGCCAACTCACTTGATCCAACTCGAGGAGCGGGAGCCATCCCTAGCGCGCCAGAATCTGGTCCTTCAAGTTCGTAAGCGTGTCCGGCACGAGGACTTTCCCATCCGCGCCATTCGGTGTTTTCGTTATTGATTTTACAGGCAAATGTTTTGCCTCTGTCTTCAGCAGATTTCACATGGGTATCAAACAGTGTTCGGTCTGAGGAATTGATAGCCTCAACAAAAGTCCAATAATCTTCTGGAATCTCGAGTAACCCATTATCATCGTGAGCTAGACCTTTAGTAAAGTTCGCTGGATATTGAGAACCATGATCTCCTTCTTCACCATTTGCTTGAGTTTGCGCTTGCGCTTGCAGCCTGGATATTTCAGTTGCCAGGTCACGTTGTTGTTTGGCTAAAATTGCACGTTCGCTTCCTGAAGGGTTGGGTTTTGAATATTTAAGTTTTTTCATTGGTGTTACCTTATGTGTTTTAGATGCTGCCTAGTTAAAAACAATCTCAGCGAAAAATCGGCAAAATCTGCCCCTATTTTACTGGCTTTGTAATCGATTTTATTTTTAACCAGACAGCCTCTTAAATATGAAAGAAATTTTGTATTGGCTAATGGCTTAGATACCCTTTCTCGCGCTTATATAGCTGCTATATAACTGGAGTATGCTCCAGACTGTTCCTACGCACTAACTAACCAGGGTTTCCACGCTTGTTTTATCAGCTTTCATTTTTCCCTAATCCCCAGATAGAAACCTCTAAAACGCAGGAAGCCTTGGCTGTATAAT
>CAZUAW010000247.1:0-3916 GCA_964618535.1 uncultured Thiotrichales bacterium | reverse complement strand
TTATTGCTGCTCGACATGGAACAACCATGGCTTCTCAGCAATGCCTTGTTCTGAATGCGTTGGTTTGCGCTTATCCGTCATTTCAATATGGTCGGTGTACTCGGTTAGTAATCCAGGCTCATGGCTTTACGGACTTCATCCAGTGTCTCACGAGCAATATCTCTGGCGGCTTCGGAACCTTCGGCAACAATCTGTTTGACTGCGCCAAGATCAGTTTCATATTCCGCAGCTCTTCTTCGAATGGGCTCAAGCTCAGCCTGAACCGCTTCGACAATGGGTTTTTTACAATCAACGCAGCCAATACCAGCGGAAGTACAGCCTTCTGTAACCCAATCGCACGTTGCCTGATCGGAATACAGCAGATGAAATTGCCACACGGGGCATTTCTCAGGATCGCCAGGATCATTACGACGCACTCTGGCGGGATCAGTTGGCATGGTACGCAGGTTTTTTTCGATGACATCAGGATCATCTCGCAGCGCAATGGTATTGCCGTAGGATTTGGACATTTTTTGCCCATCCAGCCCCGGCATTTTAGGTGCCGAAGTCAACAACGCATTGGGTTCTGGTAGGATCATTTTGCCTGAGCCTTCCAGATACCCTTGCAACCGCTCCCGGTCTCCGACAGAGATGTTCTGTTGCGATTCGAGCAATGCCTTGGCGATATCCAATGCTTCCTGATCACCCTGCTCTACGTAGCTTTTGCGATGATTGCGGTACAAGCGGGCATTCTTTTTGCCCATTTTCGAAATCGCTACTTCTGCTTTGGATTCGAAATCAGGTTCGCGTCCGTAGAGATGGTTAAAGCGCCGTGCCACCTCACGGGTCATTTCGATATGCGCAACTTGATCTTCGCCAACTGGCACACCGCCAGCTTTGTAGGTCAGTACATCCGCACTTTGCAGCAACGGGTAGCCTAAAAAACCATAGGTCGATAGATCCATTTCACGGAGTTTTTCTTGCTGATCTTTATAGGTGGGTACACGCTCCAGCCAGCCCAGCGGGGTCAGCATGGACAGGAGTAAATGCAGCTCTGCATGTTCAGGCACGCGCGACTGGATAAATAATTTGGCAGCGCCGGGGCTGATGCCACATGCCAGCCAATCAATCACCATATCCCAGACATTTTGTTCAATGGACGAGGGGTCTTCATAGTGCGTGGTCAGCGCATGCCAGTCGGCAGCAAAAAAGAAACATTCGTGACTATGCTGGAGTTCGACCCAGTTTTTAACGACGCCGTGGTAGTGGCCTAGATGCAAGCGACCTGTGGGACGCATTCCGGAAACGATTCGTTGTTGAGGGTTTACCTGTGTGTTCATGGGTGGTGGGATAATGTCCTTTAAAATTTAGTCAATGTGTATCGCAGGTTTTTGAGGGTAAGTTACAACTGTATGCCGAGTAACTGCTGGATAAGATTAGAGATCACGCCCATTACCGGATGAATGACTTTCTCCCATAGTCCGAAGAATAGTAATCCAATCAGAATAATAATACCGTAACGCTCCAATTGATCGAGTTTTTGAGCGAATGGCTCAGGGACTAACCACGTCAGCACGCGTCCCCCATCCAGCGGTGGCAGCGGTAGTAAATTCAACACCATTAGAATCAGGTTGAGGAAAATGCCAAACTTGGCTGTGAGTAGAATTGGGATTGCAATTTGCTCCCATGCCGCCGGCATCATCAGCGTCATTTTCCAAATCAGTCCCCAGAGAATCGCCATCGAGAAATTTGACAACGGTCCGGCAACAGCAACAATCGCCATGTCTTTACGTGGATGCTTGAAATTACGCATATTGACGGGGACTGGCTTGGCCCAACCAAACAGAAAACCGCCCATGACCAGCATTACCATTGGCACTAGAATGGTTCCCACTGGATCAATATGTGGAATAGGATTGAAAGTCAGCCTGCCCATGCCCTTGGCAGTTGGATCACCCAGCTTGTTTGCCACCCAGCCATGTGTAGCTTCATGCACGGTGATGGCGAATATTAACGGCAGAATAGCAACAGCGATGGTTTGAATGACGTTCATAGTTTCTTGTTAGCCCGAATATTGCATGAATTCATGAGAATCTCGCTTAAGATATTGTTTTCACAGGGAATTGTTTTGATGCGTCTCGTATCGGTGATTACGGGCAAGTTAAAAGAATTTCCTGTGAAATCAATAGATAAGCGAGAACTCGTGTAATTCATGAAATATTCGGGTTAGTAGTGGCGATGAACCTAATGTACATCAAGCCAGCTCAAATCACCCTTCCCGTGGCGCACCACCTGCGGTAATCCAGAGGTCATATCAATCACGGTAGTTGGCTCAATTTCGCAGAAGCCGCCGTCAATCACCAGATCGACCTCATGCTCAAGCAGTACTCTTATTTGGTAGGGGTCGGTCAACGGCAGATCGGTTTCTGGCAGAATTAGAGTGCTGCTCATAATGGGTTGACCGAGCGTTTCCAGCAGAGAGCGAACAATCTCATTGTCAGGAATGCGAATGCCAATGGTTTTACGTTTGGGATGCTGAAGCCTTTTTGGAACATCTTTGGTGGCATCCAGTATAAAGGTATACGGGCCTGGGGTCAGGCTTTTGATCATCCGGTAAGCATCATTATCCACCCGCGCATAATTGGAAATTTCCGAGAGATCACGGCAAATTAGGGTGAAATGATGATCCTTATCCACCTGGCGGATTTGACGAATCCGCTGCATGGCTTTCTTATCCCCCAGATGGCAGCCCAGTGCGTAACAGGAATCGGTGGGGTATACGATGACACCACCGCGCTCCAGCAACGTTACGGCTTCGTTAATTAGCCGTTGCTGGGGATTATCTGGATGAATTTCGAAAAACTGGCTCATTGAATATCTCTAGGAATTTTGTAGTCGCATTTCCATCTGGCTCTTTGCAGCATACCGTTCTTATATTAAGCACGTCGCACCGCCATCCTTGGCTCTTTGCGACATACCGTTCTTATATTAAGCACGTCGCACCGCCATCCTTGGCTCTTTGCGACATACCGTCCATCCATGGACATAATAATCTCAATGAGACGTGATTCAAACTATTGCAGTGAATTGCTAACCGTGAAGTTACACAATAGCTTCCCCATCTATGTCTTGGAGGGTGCGACCTAATATTTTGGCGATGGTCGGAGCTATATCCTCTATTTTCGCATCTGGGAGTTGCTGTGTTTGAGTGATTTGAGGGCCGGCTACTAAGACCAAGCCATCGGCTGTGTGACCACCTGTTGTAAGATTTGGATCTGGTTGATCAATTTTGCCTATTAGTTCAGAAAAAACTGATCGGATCGGTTTATCTCTACGCCACATAATGAGTAGATCGGGCAGTTGGTCTATATACGATCCAGAATAAATATCTCTGGTACGCAACACTTTTTCAACGACGGAAGAACCTGATTCTGAAGTAGTTAGAGATAAAAACGCTTTTGAGAGATAATCACAAAGTTCCTCATATTCTTTACCCGGGTTAACAATACCATTAGGCTCTCGACCGATCAGATTGATTCTAATTGCCCCACTTTGTTCGCCATTGGGCAGTGCGTAGAACTGCCTTATTTTTCGAGAATACCCGCTTCCGCCTTTCCCCAGATAGCGACGAGAATTAGCTAATATCAATAACTGGACACGTCGTCTAATTTTATCGAATGCTGATAATCGACTAAATTCTAATTTATGAAGAATATCCTCGAAAATAATATTCGCAGTGTAATTTGATGACATGCCCAGATCAGTGAACAAAATAATATTGGCTCTCGGCCCTGCTATTTCCAGTAACTCACCAATGGCATTATCAAGATCGGTGTACTGGATTAGAAGCCGTACTGTGATCACGTCCATGCACCCTCCAGTCAGTCAGGTGAACTCCGTTTATTTCGGATGATAACGGGCATTTTGGTACATCTAT
>CAZUAW010000246.1:0-3926 GCA_964618535.1 uncultured Thiotrichales bacterium | reverse complement strand
TAACGCTGTAGAACCAGGCTGGCGTTAGTGCCACCAAAGCCGAAGCTGTTGGACATCACAAGATCCAGCTCAACATTGTCTTTTCTAGTCTCAACAATCGGTACATCGCTGGCATCGGGATCGAGGTTTTCAATGTTGGCAGAAGCTGCGATAAAGCCTTCCTGTTGCAGGATCAAGCTGTAAATCGCCTCTTGCACACCGGCTGCGCCTAGAGAATGCCCAGAAAGAGACTTGGTCGAACCGACCAGAGGAATATCATTGCCAAAGGTTTCTTTGACTGCGCCGAGCTCGCGTAAATCACCCACCGGTGTACTGGTACCGTGGGCGTTAATGTATTGCACCTTTCCATCGACCGTTGAAAGTGCCTGCTGCATACAGCGAACCGCACCTTCACCCGATGGAGCGACCATATCGTGACCATCGGATGTTGCACCATAGCCAACGATTTCAGCATAAATTTTTGCCCCACGGGCAACGGCTCTTTCAAGCTCTTCAACCACGACCATGCCACCACCACCTGCAATGACAAAGCCATCGCGATCAGCATCATAGGCACGAGAAGCTTTCTCCGGAGTCTCATTGTATTTGGAAGACAACGCGCCCATTGCATCGAAAAGTGAGCTTAGCGTCCAATGAACTTCTTCACCACCGCCAGCAAAAACGATATCTTGCTTACCCCAGGCTACCTGTTCATACGCGTTGCCGATACAGTGCGCGCTTGTGGAACAAGCTGAGGAGATGGAATAGTTAATGCCACGAATTTTAAACGGCGTCGCCAGACAAGCGGAAACGGTGCTCGCCATTGTCTGCGTCACGCGATAAGGGCCAACCCGACGAACACCTTTGGCACGTAAAATATCAGCGGCTTCCACCTGGCTGGAAGATGCAGCGCCACCAGAACCGGCGATTAGACCTGTTCGATCATTTGAAACTTCAGCCTCACTCAGACCAGAATCGTCGATCGCCTGTTGCATGGCTATATAAGCATAGGCAGCAGCTCCACCCATAAAACGGAGTTGCTTGCGGTCGATATTTTCTTTCAGATCAATATCCGGCACACCGGCAACTTGGCTGCGCATACCCATGTCTGCGTAGTCCTGCTGAAAGCTGATGCCCGATTTCCCTTGTTTTAATGAATCGGCTACCGATTCATAGCTATTTCCCAAACAAGAAACAATGCCCATTCCTGAAATAACAACTCGCCGCATAATATCTTCCTTTTCCTAATGTCACTTTTTAGAGAATAATAAGTTAGAGATTTGTAAAATTAGAGTTAAATAGATTTTTAAGTTGATAGGCTGCCCTATCCAGCATCTGTAGAAATAACCCAGACTAGAAATTCTCTGTTGAAGTAAACAAGCCCACTTTTAGATCTTCAGCTTGATAAATTTTCCGACCATCAACCGCAACCCAGGCATCAGCAATTCCCATCACCAATTTACGTTGAATCAGTCTTTTAACATCGAGGTGATAAGTAACCCGTTTAGCCGTAGGCAAAACTTGACCAGAAAATTTGACCTTGCCAGCACCCAGAGCGCGCCCTTTTCCGGGATTCCCGAGCCAGCCGAGATAAAAGCCCACCAATTGCCACAATGCATCCAGCCCCAAACAACCCGGCATCACAGGATCATTCTCAAAGTGGCAGGCAAAAAACCAAAGATCAGGAACAATATCCAGTTCCGCAATAATCTCACCTTTGCCAAACTCACCGCCTTCGGCGTTAATCGTAGTAATGCGATCCATCATCAGCATATTCGGCAACGGTAATCTCGCATTACCTTCACCAAAAGTTTCACCATGACCACAGGCCAATAATTCTTCTTTGCTGTAGCTAGCTTGAGGAGTCATCAATTGTTTGCTCATCTATTGGGGAGCGCTACTGTATTACATTTGCGGCTAAATCTCATCAGTTCCCTGACTGATTCTCAGGAGTTTCCTGGGTCGCGTTATCCAGCTCGGTAGAAAGTTCATCAAGCCCCTTGCTCAACTCGCCCATCACATCGCTTAAACCTTCTGAAAACAACTTGCCGAGTTTTTGACCGATATCGCGGGTTTTGTCCTCATCCGCAAGTTTTTCCAGCTCCTTCTGAATATTAGGGGCTTCCTTGTTAAATGCACTAATAAACTCTTGGAAACCACCGCTCAGAGAGTCACTTAGCGCCTGCCCTAGCCCAGAAATATTACCTGTTAGATCGTTCATCATCAGATTCATGGAGGCCGAAACCAAAGCATTGACACTTTGCTGCCCATGTACTTTCCAATCATCATCTTCCAAAACAAGATACGTCGTCACGGGTAAGCGAGTAGGTTTGCCATCGCTTTCACCGATTAATGTCGTCTCTGCTTGCGCGTGATCATCCTTGGTGGTCACAGCCCCAATTTCAACGGCATTGAGCATCTTCTCTTTATTGGAAAGCAGACTGGCGTCTTCAAGCGTGTTTTTTGCTACATATTGCTGAATCTTCTCGCTATCATTCGCAACCACTGCATCCCAAAAGTTTTTGGCAACTTCCTCAGGAGGCGCATGACTTCCACAACCTTGTAAAGCGAACAGCGCGAGAAGGATAAATAATGAGGAAAATCTGGATAAATACATGAGGGTTTCCGGTGATGAGAGGATAGAACTAGAAAAAGCTGAAACTGTATTATACAAAATGTACCATGAGATTCATTATTCCAATTTGTTATCAATCAAAACCTATGCCTAATTGCACCCTGCATCGACAAATCATTTTACCTCTGATGATACTTGCAACGCTTTCAGCGTGTCAGACCCTACCGCAATCAAACTCGCTGCCACGCGCCCAAAGCGAGGTAACAACCATCCCAGCGATAGCTTCCAGCCAGATTCAGACATTAGCGGATATCCTCCCCGCGCTGGCTAACAAACCCGTTGTGTTTGTAGGTGAAAGCCATGATCAATACCATCATCACCTCAGCCAACTTGCGGTAATCAAATTACTTTATGCTGAGAATACAAGCCTTGCGATTGGCCTGGAATTTTTTCAACGGCCATTCCAAAGCCATCTTGATGCTTATCTGGCAGACGAAATTGACGAACAAACCATGCTGGAAAAAACCGAATATTTTAATCGCTGGCGCTTTGACTACCGGCTCTATCAACCCATACTGGCTTTCGCCAAAAAACATAAAATCCCGTTAATTGCCCTCAATTTATCGAAAGAAATTACTCAAAAAGTTGGTCGCGACGGATTGGAATCTCTTACTGCCGAGGAACGTGCAAAAATTCCAACATCCATAGACCGTAACGTAGCGGGTTATCGGGAACGCATAGAAGCCGTCTTTAAGCTTCACCCCAGCATAAAAGAACGTAGCATCGAAAACTTTATTGATGTGCAATTACTTTGGGATGAAGGCATGGCTGAAACTGCTGCCAATTACCTACAACAAAACCCGCAAAAGAAAATGGTGATTTTGGCAGGATCAGGGCACATTAATTATCGCTCAGGTATTCCCTCCAGACTGGAGAGAAGAATCCAGCAAAAGACCGTAACCATCGTCCCCGGTGACAGCACCGCAATTAATCCGGAGATGGCTGACTTTATATTATTTCCACAGCATCAATCGCTACCCAAAAGGGGCCTCATTGGCGTTGGACTAGAACCAGCCGATCAAGGCATGAAAATCGCATCGTTTTCCAAAACCAGCAAAGCAAAAAAAGCCGGGCTAAAAAAAGAAGATCGAATAATAAAAATTGAAAACCAAATCATTAACAACTTTGCAGATATCCAATTAGCAATCTGGAATAAAGTACCTGGCGATAGTATTAAAATAACCGTATTGAGAAATACCGAGACAGCTAACAATAGAACAATAGAACTGGACGTAGAACTCACCGGATTGATCTCACATTAAAAACACCAGCGATATAATCTAAAATCCGCTCCCGCATATTTAATGCGGGA
>CAZUAW010000245.1:1737-3927 GCA_964618535.1 uncultured Thiotrichales bacterium | reverse complement strand
GAAATAATTTCTGAATCCGTGCTCATCATTTTGCAGTAGTTCGTGGAGTCGCTTTACGGTGTAGTTTGTTTGTGGGGAGTTTAGCAGTGCACTGTCGTGATGTGGATGTTGACACAGCACTCGGAATGGAGTGAAGCGGAACCCAAGGAGATCACCGGATCATTGCTGAGTGGTATTGAAAGGATTTTTTAGTTTCATTCCAGAGTAAAATTGTCCGTTGTTCAGATCTTCGGAAATGACGGCATTGCATTTTGCGTACTCAGCCGCGCTGATGATGCAGGCATCCCAGAAGTTGATTTGGTAAGTTGCTTTCAATTCGACACTTCGTCGAATCAGGGCAGGAGTTTGCTGGATAACTTCGAGTTCTTCCAGAAGGACCAATTGTCTGAGAATTATATCTTGTCGCTGTTGTAACTTGTTTAATGCGACATGAGCATATTCTTGCAATACTTGCGTTGATATTACGCCTGTTCCCAGTTTTATATGGCTGCTTATGACCGCTATCGCTATTGTTTGCTTTTCTGTATCTCGAGAGTCATTGGCGTAAATGATGATATTGGTGTCGAGAAATTCTTTGTTCATTTGAGCGCTTGGCGGTCGTAGATGGAATTTCTGGAGAATTTAAATTTTTCATCCGAACGCCCAGGCATTGAAGTTGCCAAGCGTGCAAACTCATCTGCTGATTTTTCTGCTTCGTGGCTGCCTGTGACCCAGAGTAAATAATCCCTGACTAACTGGTTTAAAGAGGTGTCGTGAGCTTTTGCATATTCACGCCCTTTTTGGATCAATTTTTCGTCTGCGGATAGGGTAATGTTCATGGGGAATACCTCTGGTAAATTAGTTTATGTGCAATATGTGCGCAAGTATAACGCGGCGAAGGCTTTAGGGGCAATTACTGTTCTGTTGGTTAATAATTACGGCTGTGTAATGTAGGAGTCCAGCTTTCTGGGCGAACCATCACCGTTGTCTGTTCGCCAGCAAGCTGGGCTACTACAAGGAGAGGTGGTCGATTAAATGGTCGATCAAAGACACCCTATGCGGATGGTCATTATTCAATGACAAAGATTGGTGACTACTTTGGCGTTGGGCGGATGACGGTCAGCCGTGCAGTTAATAAGAATGAGCGTCTCTGATTTGGACGATTTAGCTGGATTTATTGAAGGTATTTAGTCTCTGATGGTTTAATCCCGCGAGGCAGGCAGGCAGTATTGGATAAAATATCCTTTTCTTGTTATTCTTACTGGGTATTACTATTGAGGCGCAGAAGAAAATGCAACATACATCAGTCACTAGTAAAGGTCAGGTCACCATACCAAAAAAGCTGCGCCAACAGTTTGGAATTCACAAGGGTAGTAAACTGAATTTTATCATTGTCGATGATCATATTGAGCTTCAAGTGGTTAGCTCCCCCGCCTCAATTCCTGATAGCGGTTTTGCTATGCTAAAGAGTCAACGAATCGCTGTACCGGTAGATTTTGATCCCGCTAGCTTGCTCTCAAGTAAAAACAGCAAACCATGATCGGTTTGGATACGAATATATTGGCGCGCTATTACATAGACGATGACGATCAAATACCGGCAACAGTCAAGCAAAAAACGGCAGCAAAAAGTCTGATTGAGTCTGGTATTGATTTGATGGTCTGTAAAACTGTGTTGCTGGAATTTGAGTGGGTGCTACGAGGTTATTATCAATTCAAGCGCCAATCAATACACAGTGTTTTCCGGCATTTACTCTCTTTGGAAACAGTGGTTGTAGAAGATCGAGAATTAGTGGAACGAGCAATTTTAGGATTGGAAAAAGGTTTGGATTTTGCGGATGCTTTACACCATGCCAGCTATTACGAATGCGACAGTATGGCATCTTTCGATAACAAGAAATTTGCCAGCAAGGTAAACCGACTTGCGTTATTGCCGCATGTCTCAATTCCGAAATAGAAGGAGTCGTCAGGTCTCTCATTGCACGTCTACTGCTGTTTTTGGGTTATCTTGGTGCAGATGATTTTGTTGTGGTGGGTTCAAGGTCTACTTAAAATGAATCAGCCTTTAAAAGACGTTCCACAATTCAACGCAGTGCTCCGCTAAAAGAAAAAGCTGGAGTGGTATAAGAATTAGTAGTTAATCGCTTGGGGTATCATTCCCGGCCCCTTGGGGCGTAAAAAGAATATGGAATGTTATCTTTCGACAAGCTTC
>CAZUAW010000245.1:0-1637 GCA_964618535.1 uncultured Thiotrichales bacterium | reverse complement strand
TCCCGGCCCCTTGGGGCGTAAAAAGAATATGGAATGTTATCTTTCGACAAGCTTCCTTCGACAAGCTCAGGACAAACGCTGAGATATTCGTTGATCCTGAGCTTGTCGAAGGAAGCCTGTCGAAGGGTGTATCTGGTGGTGGGGGTTAATATGTTAACCACAGAGGCACAGTTCTATTGGAAGTAGGTTTGTCATTCCATATCTGTCTACCTAGTTTTTGGCCAGATATTTTCCAATAGTGCCAGTAACCGCTGATTGATCTGCCTTGGAGAGAACGCCAAGCCTTCGAACCACTTTTGAAGCATCAAGGGTGAATAGTTTAAATCGCACCTTACAAGGGACGTTCAACTGCGCGGCTTTCCAATCACCTAACATGATATCGCTATGCCAACGACTATTTTTGGCAGTGGTGATCATGGCCAGTATGAGCTGATCGTGGTTATCATTGAATGATTTAGAGGAGATAACGAGGGCTGGCCGACGCTTGCTGCTAGCTTTGTCTGTAAACGGAAATGGGACAACCACTACATCAAAGGGATCAAAGCGCACTCCAGGCCTCCTCATCCTCGGGTAAGGACCATTCATCCAGTGTGCTCTCGATGCCGTGCAAATATGCATCGTCAGAAGAGGTTATCTTTCGAACAACTAGATGGTCACCCTCGATTTCGAAAGCCAGCAAATCGCCCGCCTCGAAGTGAGCCGCCTTTCGGATGGCAACAGGAATAGTGGTCTGACCTTTGGTTGTGATTTTAGCAATTTCCATACTAGATTTCTCATTATTTCTTACAAGTAAGAATATAGGTAAAGTAAGGTGCAATATCAAGTTTAAAGAAATGAAAGTCGGGTTGTATGGTGTCACTCTGAGGGTCTAATTCCCCGCACCTCGCTGTGATCGTCGTTGGGATAAAGATGAGCCACTTTTAGTCGAATCTACCGCTAATGTAGAGCCCAGCAAGCTGGGTTCCTACAAAGATGAAGAAGTTCAGCTATCCAAATAAGGTAGAAAAATCCACCCCGGATTCTAGCGCCCTGAGTGATCTATTAGGGAAAACGGTATTTCCTGAATTAGCGATGATGCCATCGCAGACAGCGCCTAGCACATGATCAATTTCCGTTAATCCGCGAATGTCTGGAGAGCTGTGATTGAGGCGGTTGAGCTCTTCGAGCGGGAACATATCGCCGTAGACTGCGCTAGATTTGTTTGAGGCGGTGCCGTTGATTTCATTGCCTATAATCAGCATGGAATTCCCCTTGCCGTGATCAGTTCCAGCACCTCCATTGGCTTTGAGTTGTCTGCCAAATTCTCCTGCAATGACAAAGACCAATTTGTCGGAAACGTTGCTGGGTAATTCCTGAAAGAGCGTGTCCAATCCTCTGTTAGTACCAAAGAGGTCATTGAGTTTTGGTTCGATGTTATTTTTTTGGGTTTTGTGGGTATCCCAGCTGCCGAATTCCATACTGACAATTTGATAATCCAATACATTCGATAATACAAGACTGTCGCGTAAGTTTCGGATTTGTGTGCCGAAATAGCCTGAGTTTAATCTGTTTTCCCCAGTATAAAGTGCTTCAATAGGTACCTCAGAGAAGGAGTGGCTTGAAAAAAAGCTAAAAAGCTTGGGCTTATCTGATAAAAG
>CAZUAW010000244.1:0-3933 GCA_964618535.1 uncultured Thiotrichales bacterium | reverse complement strand
CTCATAGCTACAGAATAAACAAATAATTCTATCATCTGACTTATTCTTTTTCCCCACTTACACAGTTTCGCATCAAGCTCACAAAACAACTCTCTTCAACAGCATTTGCTAATTTACGATTAAAGTTTTCAGTGTGACTGACGATAGCAATCCTAACCCCGAGAATGGTTAAGTCTCAGGGTCCCAGATCCGATTCTTTTGCTCCTAGTTAAAAGAATCGGGCCAGTGGATTGGCGCAGGGACAATAATAATAACAATAACAATAAATCCTGCGGAGGAATCCATGTTAATCGGAACTCCAGAAGTTCTAGAACAGCGCAAGTTGTTCGACAAAATGCCAGGGGTCAGTTTCGGCAACCTCTGTTTTGGTTTTTTACCGGCATTTAAAAATGGGGCGGACGGCGAAACACATATTGCAATCAATGATGATGGCAGCATTGCGTTAGCCCACAACCTCGACAATCTGCCATTAGAGTGGGTAAAAAACTGGGACGACAAAGGTCGAGCCTGTGAATTACTCGAAACGATCAGTGCAGGCTTCATGCGCGGCACAGATTTTTACACACTCGACGATATTCGTGACTGTCTTCAGGACGATTAGTCTGTCACGCAATTTGGCTCGAAAGACCTGCTTGTACGTTAGGTAATTTGGCAGGAAGTAAGTTGTAAGAGCATCCCACCTCGTTTTATTAGTCTTTTTCAAGGTGGGGCGCTTCTTATTTTTAGTCTCACTCATTGGGAAATCCGCCCGGGTTCTAACTTTGTATAACCAAGCCCTTTACCTAAAAAATAATGTTAATCTGTAACTCATAATTTGATGAAGTCAGGTTTATAGAATTAACAAATGCATGCCTTCCAGGCAAAAAACCGTCACATGCAAGCAATTGCAATGACAGGTGAAGCTGATGTATTGTTAAAATATGGCTATGGTCAATTACCCCTAAAAAAATACCAATTAGTACATGCCTATTATAAAGAACGAGCCAAAAGCCACCCCGACAATCTTCACTTACAACGCATACTTGCTATTAGCTACGAACGAATTGGTGACATTAATCAAAATCTTGGCGATAGTGAAATGGCACTTCAAAACTATCGGGACTCTTTACTGATTCTCAAAGCTCTTGTTAAGAGTGACCCTGGAAATTCAGACTGGCAACGTGATCTTTCGATTAGTTATGGACGAGTTGGCGGCATGCATCAAGCCCAAAGGAGTAATGATAAAGCCATACTTGCTTATCAAGACTCAATAGAAATAGCCAATATACTTGCCATAAGCGACCCTCAATTTAGTTGGCAACGCGACATCTCTATTACTTATAACAAAATTGGTCGCGCACACGAGATCAATGGTGATAGCGAAAAAGCCATGCTGGCTTATCAACGTTCTTTAACCATCACCACCACACTAGTGAAACATGACTCCAACATAACAACTTGGCAAAGTGATCTCTCAGTAATATAAGCCACATTGGCGACATCTTCAAAGCTACCGCTAAAAGTAGCAAGGCAATTCAAGCTTATCAAAAGTCACTCAGGATTACGGAAATGTTAGTCAACCTGGATTCCAACCGAGAAGAATGGCAAAGAAATTTGATACTAGTTATATAACTCTTTCCGAGCTCATCCCATCAAAAAAAGATCACTATTTGAGAAGAGCCAACACTATTTTTATACGGCTAAAACGAAGAACTGCTTATATTCGAACAACCGAAGAGAAATTTAATGCCATGCAACCTGCGTATGGTATTACCATACCTAAGATTGAAGTACGCTCTCCACTCATTCCAAACAATTAATATTCAAACTGAGGGACAACCGGTTATACCATTGAATCCGCTCTGAGTGGAACAATTTATCCAGCGCAGTAGAAGAAAGATGGAAAGGCTTAAGAAACGTGCGCTACGCCCAAAGCGCAGACAGAGGAAACTCGATGGCATCAAAAGGTTTTACAGAGACTGGCTTGTCATTATCCAGCGTGATCAACAATACCCATTTTCCATCAGATAATTCATAAGCTTCTAGTGTCTTTAAATCTGGATCTACTAACCACAGAAATGGGACACCATAGTGTGCGTACAACGGCATTTTTTCAGCTCGGTCCAACCGGGCAGTAGACGGAGAAAGAATCTCGCAGACCCAGTCGGGTTCCAGTTCAAACCATGCAATTTCGGGAAGCTCTGGCATGCGTTCACGCTTCCAGCCAGCCAGGTCGGGGACAAAAATATCTGAATTCAGGTGTAGCTCTGGCTCGTCCAGAATCCACCAATCGCCAGGCCCTCCTCCCTTACCCTTATTATAGGGTGATCCAACTTCCATACCCAAAGATGAAGAAGCCCAGGCATGTTTCGGTGCTGGACGGGGATGGGTGTGCAGCTGACCATGAATAATTTCAGCAACGAGATTCTCAGGCACTAGCAATAAATCATCGTAAGTTGCCAGTTTTTCAGCGGTATTTGCCATGCAGATACTATTCTCTAAGCTGGGTACATTTTGAGTGTATCACAGTGATTTTCCGTGGTCGGGAGCGCTTAGAGAGATATTCAGCCACTATCGTTTGGGGATATAGAGATCCGTAATTGTCCCTTCGGCCATTTCGGCAGCAAAATTGAGTGTTTCGGATAACGTGGGGTGGGGATGAATAGCCAGCGCGAGATCCATCATATCGGCGCCCATTTCCAGTCCCAGCACGGCTTCAGCAATCAGCTCACCGGCATTTTTGCCGACAATGCCTGCGCCTATGATGCGTTTGGTCTCTTTATCAAACAGAACTTTCGTTGAGCCGTTAGATGCGCCCATGCTGAGTGCTCTGCCGCTGGCAGCCCAGGGGAATGCACCTTTTTCGTATTCAATACCTTCGGCTTTGGCCTGATCTTCGGTGATACCGCACCATGCAATTTCAGGGTCGGTATAGGCGACCGAGGGAATGGTTCTGGCATCGAAGAAGGCTTTTTTGCCGCTAATGACTTCAGCAGCCACTTTGGCTTCGTGGGTTGCTTTATGCGCGAGCATCGGCTGGCCGACGACATCGCCAATGGCGTAGATATGATCGACGTTGGTTTTTTGCTGGTTGTTGACGGCGATGAAGCCACGATCATCTACGGTTACGCCTGCTTTGTCTGCATCGATCAAACCGCCGTTGGGACTGCGGCCGATGGCGACCAGCACTTTATCGAAAGTCTCTTTTGCAGGCGCTTTTTTACCTTCAAACTCACAAACCAATCCAGCTTTTGATGGCTTAATTGAAACCACTTTGGTACCAGTATAGATATTTTCGTAGCGGGGTTTGATGGCTTTTTGCAGTAACCGAACTAAGTCCTTATCCGCACCAGGCATGAGGCCGTCAGCGAGTTCCACCACGGTAATTTTGGAGCCTAGGGCGTGATACACCGTCGCCATTTCCAGGCCGATAATACCGCCGCCGACGATGAGTAATTTTTCTGGCACATCTTCCAGCGCCAGCGCGCCAGTGGAATCAAGCACACGCGGATCATCCCAGGGAATAAAGCCGGGCTTGGTGACTTGTGAGCCGGCAGCGATAATACAGTTTTCAAAAGCGATGGTTTGCTTGCCACTATCGGATTCTACTTCGATGGAGTTTGGCGAAGTGAAGCGGCCATAGCCATGAACAATGTCTACTTTACGCTTTTTGGCGAGTTGCTTGAGTCCGCCTGTGAGTTGACCGATTACTTTTTCTTTATGGCTGCGGAGCTTGTCGAGATCAATGTCTGGCTCTACAAAAGTAACCCCCAGCTTGCCGAACTCTTTGCTTTCAGTGATCACTTCTGCAACGTGCAGCAATGCTTTGGAGGGAATGCAGCCTACATTCAGGCAGACGCCACCAATATCAGGGTAGCGCTCGATGAGGATGACTTTTTTACCCAAATCCGCAGCGCGAAAAGCAGCGGTGTAACCGCCGGGACCGGAGCCGAG
>CAZUAW010000243.1:0-3947 GCA_964618535.1 uncultured Thiotrichales bacterium | reverse complement strand
AGAGTTACCGAGGTACGAAGCGCATCTTCCGCGATTGATGCCTACAAGGAGTTAGGTAAGGGGCGTGAGCAGGATGCGGAAGCTTTGCACTTCCTGATGACACGTTGGTTTGCGCTCACCCATCACATATCCATGTACGGCCAGTGATTGCGTTGAATTTCATCAACAGGTTTTGCTCTAAGGTGCACAGGCATTTATTCTTAGCCTCCTTAACGGGAGGCTCTTTTTGCTTGTAAACTCAACGCAGACATCCCAGAATAGAGCAATGAACAAGACCCACTTGATAATCGCGTGCATCGCTCTGATCCCTCTGGCTGGCAACGCAGAAATCTACAAGTGGGTTGATAAAGATGGCTCAACGCATTTTTCTGACCAGGCACCCAGTGGCAAAAATGTCGAAAAACTGGATATTAAACCCTCTGACATCACCGTTATGAAACCCAATCAACGGGCTTCAGCAGCTGCGAATACCAGCAGCAAGAGTACCGCGTCAAAAACACAATCCAAATACACCAGTATCAAGATCACCTATCCCACCGATAATCTGGCAATTCGCGCCAATGACGGCTCGATCAAAATTCTCTGCAATATCACCCCGTCACTCAATACCAAAAAACGCCATAAAATTCGTTTCTACATTGATGGACAAGCCATCAGCTCCATCGGCACCACCTGCGAAATAACGCTCTCAGCGCTAAACCGGGGATCGCATTCAGTCGCAGCGGAGATTATCGACAAAAACGGTAAGCCGTTACTCAAATCAGCAACCCACACTTTCCATCTCAAACGAGTCTCTGCGTTATAGCCGACTGAGGGTTTCCAGGTGACACCTGACCGCAAGCAAACCACATCTCAACTTGTCGAGTACCTTGATACAGCCGTACTCTGGATCAGTCCCGAACTCAAATGCCTGTATGCCAATCCAGCGGCAGAAATGCTATTGGATGAAAGTGCCAATCGGCTGCGCGCCAAACCCATTACTGCGATTTTTAAAAATGGCAGTGAATTAACCCAACTACTCAAACACTCGCACGAATCTGAACTCAGCGTGACGCGCCGGGAATTTAACCTCACGCTCGCGAATGGCAAATCAACCACGCTTAACCTCACCATTAACTTTGTATTTCAGGTGGGTCTGATTGTCGAACTACAAAGCCTTGGCCGTGCCTATGCCATTCATCGCGAAAGAAAAATGCAAAGTGATCATGCTGCTGCACAAAATCTAGTACGTGGTCTCGCGCATGAAATTAAAAATCCACTGGGTGGCATTCGTGGTGCAGCGCAACTTTTACAATCCGAATTAAAAAACCAGCCAGCATTAGAAGAATATACGGACGTTTTAATTAAAGAAGCTGATCGCCTAACGGCTTTAATCAATCAACTTTCCGGTCCCCGTTCGAGACCTAATAAAGCCACCGTTAACATCCACGAAATAACAGAAAGAGCTCTCAAACTCATTCAGGTGGAAGCCAGTAATAAAATTAAAATATATTCGGTTTATGACCCCAGCTTGCCCAATATTTTTGCAGATAAAGACCAACTGATCCAGGCAACGCTCAATATCGCGCGCAATGCATTGGAATCCATTGAGCAAAGCGAAGCTACGCACACGCCTTTAGAGCAACCATTTAAAATTGTTTTCCGTACTTCCATCATGCGTAAATTCACCATTGGACAGCACATTTATCCCTTGGTCATCTCACTTAAAATAGAAGACAACGGCCCTGGTATTCCCGAACCATTACAGCCACAAATATTTTTTCCTATGGTGACCGATAAACCGACAGGAACAGGATTAGGCCTCCCCACTTCCCGCACCCTGGTCGATGCTCAGGGTGGTATCATTCGCTTTAGTTCCGAGCCAGAAAACACCAAATTCGAAATTCTCATCCCAGCAGCGGAGTGATTAAAGGGCAATGAAAAGCGGCACACCAACAACCGTCTGGGTCATCGACGATGATCAATCCATTCGCTGGGTGTTAGAAAAAGCGTTAAGTAAAGCAGGATTTTCACCGCACTGTTTTGAGTCCGCTATCTTGGCAATACAGGCTTTGGAAAACACCCAACAAAAAGACTTGCCCCACGCACTGCTAACCGATGTTCGTATGCCCGACATGGATGGATTTGAATTTCTCGATCAGCTCCAACAGCAACACCCCGAAATCCCCGTCATCATCATGACCGCCCATGCAGATCTCGATAGCGCCGTCACCACCTACCAAAGTGGCGCATTTGAATATTTACCCAAACCCTTCGACATTGACGAAGTCGTTGCCCTTACCCAGCGCGCCTGCGACTCGCGTGCAAGTATCATCGACGAGGAATCCAATGAAGAGAAAGAGACTCGAATTCTCGGTAAGTCTCTCGCTATGCAGGAAGTCTTTCGCGCCATTGGAAGATTAAGTCAAACCAATATCAACGTGCTGATTAATGGAGAATCTGGTACTGGTAAAGAACTTGTCGCGCAAGCATTGCATGACCATAGTGAACGCGCATCACAACCCTTCATCGCACTCAATACAGCAGCCATTCCACACGACTTAATTGAATCTGAATTATTTGGCCACGAAAAAGGCGCATTTACCGGCGCGCATTCACAACGCAAAGGCCGCTTCGAACAAGCTGATGGCGGCACCCTATTTCTCGATGAAATTGGCGACATGCCCGCAAACTTACAAACCCGATTATTAAGGGTTTTGGCAGAAGGCGTATTTTATCGCGTTGGCGGTCACCAACCCATTCAAGTGGATACTCGAATCATCGCCGCGACCCATCAAAACCTCGAAACACTCGTTAAACAAGGTCAATTTCGCGAAGACTTATTCCATCGACTCAACGTAGTGAGAATTAAAATCCCTCCGCTACGCGAGCGCCGCGATGATATTAAATTACTAACAGAACAATTTATAAAAAAAATCGCGCGCGACTTAAAAGAAATCCCCAAAACTATCTCCACAGAGGCAATGAACGAACTCTGTGCTGCCGACTGGCCCGGCAATGTCAGACAACTGGAAAATGCCTGTCACTCAATGTTAATCATGAGTGTAGGCAACGAAATACTTTCCGCCGACCTGCCCGAAGAAGTCAGCCAAATTAACACCAATCCCAACATCTCACAAAACTGGCAAACTCTTTTCCAACAAACCATCGAACAACAACTAAAATCCGGAAAAACTGACCTCTTCAAAAACACCCTGCCAGAAATAGAAAAAACCCTGATCACCACCGCACTGACCCATACAAAAGGTCATCGCCAAGAAGCTGCACAATTACTAGGTATAGGCAGAAACACCCTAACAAGAAGAATCAAAGAACTAGATATTCAGTAAAGAAACGACCTGAGAGCCTTATAGTACATAGCCTCTTTATCTATTAATCGTTGCATAAGTTTTGGCACGACTATCGGTAGGTTGGGCAAAGGAAGCTTGCGACGTACCCAACCTACCCCATACTGCGAAAACATATGCAACGATTAATACCAAAAAATAGGGTAAGTCAGAATAGACTCCGTTACTAAATTACATAGGCTGTAATGGCTGCATAGTGACTTGCGCTACCACCCAATACAAACAGGTGCCAAATTCCGTGCGCGTGTTTAAGTCGATAATCCAGTACATAAAATATGACACCTACGGTATAAAACCCACCACCTAATACCAACAATAGAATGCCATTAAAGTTCAAATTTTCTATTAAAGGTTTTAATGGAATAACCGCTAACCACCCCATCAATAAATAAATAGCGAGTTGAAGAATGCGTTTATCTTCTTTGCCAGAGCGAAGATCAAGTATCATCCCGATAACGGCTAATCCCCAGATCACGCCAAACATTGTCCAGCCCCATACACCACGTAATGTTACTAACATAAATGGGGTATAGGTTCCTGCAATGAGCCCAAGAATAGAGATCAAAAATTGAACGGTTGGATTTGTGAGGCTTATCAACC
>CAZUAW010000242.1:2777-3948 GCA_964618535.1 uncultured Thiotrichales bacterium | reverse complement strand
TAGTACATCTTCTGCGATTGATGCGCTTCGCAGGCTCAGCAGCATCCTACGGGAAGCCTCCTGGAGGCTGGACTTCCATCCGGCTGCATCAGGAATCAATAGACACAGACAATCAGGCAAACCATTTTCTAAATCTGCCTTACTCAGTAAATATTCACCTTTCCCCGCGCTACAACGCGCTTTTGTGATTAACTCCGATAGCTGCGCGTACCCCTCACGATTGGTTGCCAGCAAGACAATTTTTGGCCCATTGTCCTGCAACTGAATCTCGCTACCAATGATGAGTTTGAGATTGTGATCCTTAGCCGCCTCATGCGCGCGAACAACGCCAGACAAAGTGCATTCATCCGTAATTGCCAAAGCCTCATAGCCAAGCTCAATCGCCCGCTCAACCAGCTCTTGTGGATGAGATGCCCCACGTAAAAAGGTAAAGTGGCTCAGGCAATGCAGCTCGGCATAGGCAGGTAGGGCAGTGTTGCTTTTCATTAATGCTGCAATCCAGGTTGATGCTTAGTTGTGATAAACAGAAATAGGTGGTTATATTTACACCTTTTTTCTAAAACCACAAAAATCTGGCTCAGCGTAGCGTGACCTTGCGGGGTTATACCGCCGTGTGATGTGCTAAAATCTACCCAATATCGTTACTACATCAGCAGTACATGCGCCTTTCAAAACATGAAGTCCAGACCATTCGCCATGCAGTGCAAGAGGCTGACCCGCAGGCTAAAGTATGCCTGTTTGGTTCGCGTCTGGATGACAGTGCCAAGGGCGGAGATATTGATTTACTGGTGATTTCAGAAAGTTTGGCTGACAAAGATGCTGGGGCTATTCGTTGGAAACTCTGGGAGCAGCTAGGCGAACAAAAAATAGATATTTTGATCTCTCCGCAAGCGCTGGCCAAACCATTTGCCCGGCTCGTCTATGCGCAGTCTGAGCCATTGTGAGTACTGCTCAATGTATGTTTCTGAAAAATTCCCACGCTAATAAAGCGTAAAACCTCGGTAGCCTAACCAAACAATCCGTGAAGGTACCAGTTTAAAGGTGGTTTGATGTTCTGGTAAATCCATAGGGTTTGCTGCTGCTGAGATCTGGCGATGTAGTAATCGCGGCGCTGATCATGATCATCCCACCAGCCAGATTCTATACGTTCAGGGCCATCCATTATTTTTAG
>CAZUAW010000242.1:0-2677 GCA_964618535.1 uncultured Thiotrichales bacterium | reverse complement strand
CTGAGGTTGGGGCAATAACCACAGTGGTCGCTGAGATAAACAGGCGGTATTTTGGTTGTGTTTTTTGATCTGAGGCTGATAACAGCGGATCTTAAAAGCCTTGTCAGCGCGATGTTCATCGATGTTGTGCAGTTGTCGAATGGCTTCATTTCCCAGGCGGTTACGTAATCGTTCGAGAAACTGGATGAAGGATTGTGACGTTTGAGCATGGGCGTTAACAAATAGATCCAGCTCAGTGGCTTTCATTGGCAGAAGTTTCGGGGCGAGCAGTTCAACCCCTTCGATGGGGGATTGAAGCTGATGTTTGTCCAGCTTTTCCTGCCAGAGTTTGAGTAGATGGGCAGGATCACTACTCGGGCTGAGTAAACCCAGTGTGAGGGTTTCAACCGGCTGTTGCGGCGCAATCAAACCGAGCCGCATTTCTTGCGTTCCCATTGTTCTGGCGCGTAAAAAGCCAGTCAGTTGGTGCAACAGGCGTTGCAGTACAAACAGCAGTGGTTCGGTTTCATGCACTGCGTTGGGCAGCATGATCTGACTGTGAAATTGTTGCGGTGCTGCATAGCACTCACGTGGGTTGGGTCGTTGTCCGAGGATTTGATCAATCTGACGTAACAGGTTAGACCCAAAACGCCGAGTGAGTCCTGAGCGGGAAAGCTGCAAACATTCACCCATGGTTTTGATGCCGGTGGCTTTGAGTGACTGCAAATCAGCTTGGCTGAGAGATAACAGGCTGATGGGTAAAACGGCTATCTGCGGTTGCAAAAACGGCATCGTCAGGATGGGCTGAGTAATGCCCGCGGTTGCCAGTAACCAGGCAGCATCGGCAGTGGGTGCAACTGCCTGTATGGCGCTGTAGCCGAGCGGTTGCAGTGCTTTTGTAATGCTCGTCTGTAATGCTTTGAGACCTTGAAACAGGCTCAGGCTGGCTTCGATATCCAGCAGTAATCCATTCGGCGGTTGCAGGCTGACCAGCGGCGTAAACTGCTGCGCCCATTGCGCCAGTTGTTGTAATGCGCGGATTTCGTTTTCGGGGTGACGCTCAATACTCTGTAGGCTTGCCAGCAGTGATTCTGCTGATGCCAGCGTCATGCCCGTTTCTATCCCGGCTGCTGCGCTGAGCGCATTGGTGGCAACAATAATTTGTCTGCCCGATTTGGTTTCGTACAGTGCCAGTGGCGCGTTCGTTGTGTCACTTAGCGCAGATTGCAGAGGGAATTCGGGTAGGAAAAGTGCCAGCCAAAGCATGGCTTACGCCTGGCAATGAGGCTGAAAATACGGCGCGTTCTGACTGAGAATTAGCGGCTGCGTAAAGTGCTTGCCGCGACATTTAATCATATCAAGCTGCTGTTTTTGTGCAGACAGAGGCTTTAAATGAATTCGCAAAGCGGCCGGTGAATGTTGTTGTTTTGCGGTGCTTGAGCGGAATAAAAAGCCTGTTGATTGCCCGGCTTCTGCGGCCAGTTGCAAGCGGCGCAACGTTTTAATCGTCAGATTTAATTCCGGCCAGGCGAGTACCGCACGACAATGACCAGAACGTAAAACTTGCTCCAGAGCCCACAGCCGATCGACCTTGCTTAACGGTCCAATGGTAATGAGATAGGGCAGAGCAATGCCCGCTGCTGCCAACGCTGGCGCATAGGGAATCCACGGTGGATCAATCAAAGCGATGGTCTGCTGATTATTTGTCAGTGCGCGTAATGTGGGTAATAACAGCTGTAACTCACCCTGACCGGGGTGATCAGAAAGAATTTCCGTCAGCGCACCTCGTGGCCAGCCCGCAGTGGGTAATTGTTCATCCAGTAAAGAGTAGCCAGTAGGGAGTCCGCTACTTTCTTTGGATTGCGTACTGTGAAAATCATGATCGCGTCCACGCCAAATCTGCGTTTGTTGCAGCAATTGTTGCAGCCCGAGATCTGGGTGATTCTTGGAAGCGTGAAGTATAGCTCGATGAGTGTCAGCCATTTTTTCGAGCCTTTGTTTTTCGTCTAGCCCGAGGCTGAGAATAGTCAGTACGGATACTGCCAACCGCAATCCCTTCGATACAAAAATCTCCACTGGCAGCGTCTACAATAATAGGCTCAAAATCAGAGTTCTCTGGTAAAAGGTGAATTTTTTTAGCGGTGCGCTTGAATCGTTTGACCGTGACCTCCCCATTTAAGCGAGCGACCACAATCTGCCCATTTTCAGCATCTGGTGTTTTATGCACTGCCAGTAAATCACCGTCAAGAATACCGATATCGCGCATACTCGTACCATGTACGCGCAATAGATAATCCACTCGTACGCGAAACAGACGAGGATCAATATCGTAATAATCTTCAACATACTGTTCAGCTAGAATCGGCTCTCCCGCAGCCACTCGCCCCACCACAGCTACGCCAGTTACCGAAGCAGCATCAGGCAATAGAATGCCTCGCGATGTCCCCGTTAGTAGCTCAATCGCCCCTTTTTTCGCTAACGCCTGGAGATGTTTTTCTGCTGCGTTAATCGAACGAAATTCAAAATGCTCAGCAATCTCCGCACGTGTTGGCGGCATCCCCGTCTCTCTTATTGTTTGCTGGATGAATGAGAGAATTTCTGTTTGCCTGAAGGTGAGTTGTTCCACTATTATGTGCTCCTCTAGATAGGTGTTTATTTTTACACCGTTTTAGTAAGAACGCAAAATATTGTCTACTAG
>CAZUAW010000241.1:0-4015 GCA_964618535.1 uncultured Thiotrichales bacterium | reverse complement strand
CGGGATCGTTGGAGCAACTACGTGCTCTATGGCGTGGGATTGATATTTTTGTTCACATCAGTGATACAGCCCCAAGGCATGGGGTGGATACGGATGAAGATTTGGAACGGGTCAGAAAAATTCTGACCCGCTCCCAAACAGATTAGAGTTTGTAAATAGGCTCTATCTTAGGTGTCAGAATACGCTTTTTCGACATTCTCTCGGCGTTGTTTAGCTTCGATTGAGAGCGTTGCAGTAGGTCGGACCAGCAAGCGTTGCAGTCCGATTTCCTCACCAGATTCTGCGCAGTAGCCGTACACTCCTTCTTTGACGCGCAACATTGCCTCATCAATTTTGGAAATGAGTTTGCCTTCGCGCTCGCGAATACGCAGTTCTAGCCAGCGCTCTTCTTCCAGTGAAGCACGATCGTTTTCATCGGCTTCTCGCTCCTGCGTTCTCAGATACTGGTTGGTTTCTTTCAAACTATCCAGAAGCTCTGCTTTTTGTACTTTTAAAAGGTTTGTGAAGAACTCAATTTGTTCTTCATTCATGTAGTTTTTCTTTGGCTGTTTGAGTAGCGACTTTTCTGTTAACACTGCCGACTCTCCTCTGATTTTGTCTAGTAAATGCCTGCAATCCGTAGCAAGCGCCAAGTCTTCCTAATGCCTTCCCGTAGGTAAACGGCGCGGTATTCTATATCCAATAATGATAAATTACGACTATCTTGCTCACGTAGACTCGTAAGACACCATTTTCGTACCGCAGGAAACCACCCTCCAGCAGGCAGAAAGACAATAAAAACGACCTCTTGGAGAGGCCTTCTTACAACTTTATGACAACCAGTTCTCAACTTTAAGCTCGTTTTTTCGGCAATTTATCGCCAAACTCAGCGTATATGATGATAAAAACAGATGAATATCGCCGTTTTAGCTTAAGATTCGAGGTGTCTTGCCCGTTTGAATTTGGTCAACGTTGAACAGCTGCACGCAAAGACGACATTTATTTGTGAAAAAGCGCACTGGTTTTAAGTTGCGATGGATTAAATCTGGCAAAATAGACTCTAATTGATTGCTCGATGCCTGATTCCAAATAGTTACGTGAATTAGCTCCAAATTAAAGAAACTTTTTAAAGTATCACTATGATTGTGTTATATTTTTCCAGGTTGGGCATGGAACTTACTAAAGCAGAATCGGATTTCTGCCCACAACAAAGATGTAATTTAACAATTACTTAATGAATATTATGGATCAACGCAGCCTCAGTAAAACTATCAGCAGTCTCTCGGGACTGGGCATTGCTCTACTCGCTAATACCAGTGGATTTGCCATTGGTGTGGGAGAAGTGCAGGTTAAATCTGCTTTGAATCAGCCGCTTTATGCCACTATCCCAATCACAGCGACCCCCAGCGAACAGGGTTATCAGGACAGCCTAAGAGTCAAACTGGCCAGCCCTGAAATGCATCAGCAAGCTGGACTACGCTACCCAAATGAACTGGCAAAAACCCATTTCGATTTATATCAGGCGGTTAACGGTCGTACCCAAGTTCTGGTAGGTACGACTCAAGCCATCCATGAGCCTCTAGTAACGTTTTTGCTGGAAGTTGAATGGAGTCATGGTCGCCTGCTGAAAGAAGTTTCGATGTTACTCGATCCTCCTGGTTACCAAAACCTACCAATTTCAGCACCAGCCCCGATCACTCAGGTAGCTCAGGCAAAACCAAAACCTGTGGTGGTTACTCGGCCTAAAGAACATCAAACCAACGTTATCAAGCCAGTTGAAACTGCTTATCTACCTCCTGTTACCGACATCAGCTCTTTTGATGTACCGGTGTTTGTTGAGGTTCAGGCATCGTTGAAAGTTGCTCAGCTTGATACTGAGAGTTATTCGTATTCTCGTCCTATCCCTCCTCAGCGCCGCCGCCAGTATTCTATTTCTTCAGGGCAATATGGGCCGGTTCGCGCAGGCGATACCTTAATGGATATTGCGAAAGTCGCTGCCAGGGGTACCGGCAAATCTGCCAAGCAGATGGCGCAAGATATTTACTCATCCAACCCTGAAGCATTTTCTGGTTCGATCGACAGGCTTGAAAAAGGCGTGATTCTCTACATTCCAGATACTGCTGGAGCGATAGCAACAGCTGAGCCCCCCCCCCAGGTAGAAACGCATTACACCGCAGCCGTCAGTGGTTTTTCTACGATTAGTGATTTTGCTTTTAGTCACCCTCCGGAAATGGTCAGCGGTTCAACAACCTCAATAACACCCGCGCCTATAGCTGAATCAGCGCCAGTAGCACCCAGCCAAACTTTAGAAATTCTACCACCGGATGAAACGTCTACTCAGATCGCTCAAGACATTGCAAAAAAGCTAGCGGAGAATGAAGCTAAAGCTTCAGAAAATGCAGTTGCAAAGGTCGAAAATACAGCGGTATCAGGAAACCCTAACATTCCAGCAACCAACGCCAGTCTGAAAAGTGCAGCAGGTACTTCAACTCAAGAAACAGCTCGATTGATTGTAAGTGATCCCTCAATCACACCGTCTGATGGAGAAACCTCGGGGGTTTCTACCACTATAGAGTCCACTGTACCGGTTGAAAAAGAATCACTAACGGTAGCCCTCGAAACAGAAGATCTGCCACAAGTGAGCGATGAAGATATCAACTACCTCGATACACTATTGAAATGGCTCCCCTGGTTACTGCTGATGGTTGCTTTGCCCATCATGCTGTTACTTGGATTGCGCAAAAAGCATGATCCTGCAACTAAAATTCCTCCGCCAATGTCTAAAGGACTCGATGCTCAGGTACCACAGCGGAGCAATAATGAAGCTTATGTAGATCATATTGAAACAACAACTTTCCGCAACCCGGAAGAATCCGACGAGTTTACCTCTGACACCACTATTCTTGACCGACCTGATCCCATTGCAGACTTCGATTCACTGGAGCCTGAGCTGGAAAATCAGTCTTCCACAGTTTCCCAAGGACTTATAAACAGCGATGACCTCCAGCCATCAGCAAGCGATACTCAAGAGACCATTAGACCAACTGCGGAAAATGACCCTGCCACGCAAGTCATGGAAGGCCTGGATACCCCTGTCGATGAAGTAGAATCCGAATTAGATGCAGCCCAGGAAGCCGAAATTTATCTAGCCTATGGGCAATACTCCCTCGCCGAATCTGCTATTAACCGGTTGCGGGATTCCAATCAGGACAATGCACGTTATAAATTACTACAACTCAAACTGTATGCAGAAACTGGTAATCTGGACGACATGCACACTCTGGCAGAAAACCTGCTGCGGGATGCAGAAGACAATAGCGGGTTATCTCAGCAAATTCAGAAAATCACAGATCGAGCACAGATCAAACACGGCACCAGCGATGAGATTGATATCGCTTCTCCAGATACTTCTAGCGTCAGCCTGTTAGACAACAAACAAGTAGAAGACAAGCAACCTGATATTATTGCTCCACTCTCAAGTATAGATACGGGCGAGGCAGAAACAGCCCAACTGTCATCCGCACCTTTTGTCGAAGACATAGATGACTATCTACATGTAAAACCAAGCAATTCTGCTCTAGATTCATTGGATGACCCTTTGGTCGATTCACTGAGCTCAATTCAGCCAGACAGTGCTCAACGCATCGAGCCAAGTGCAGAAATTGAAGAAGAAGCATTTACGGATGCGGAACTGGATGCGATCTCGATGGAACTCGACCTGATGGACGAGCCGGGCGATGCCTTTGAAATTAGCGACGACCTTTCAGAATCATATTCCGATGATGCTGTCGAAAACTTTTCAGACACAGATTATCGTCTCACCCCGCTCGGTAGAGACGATACCGCTGGTGGTAAATCTGAACGCCTTGATGTGCCATTTGATCTGGAATCAGAAATCGAAAAACTGGCGCATAACAAACCTGCGAAATAAGCACTCTCATATAAACTGTTGTTGATGACTGCGGCTGAAGCGCCGCAGCTCTAGGGCCCATCGCAGTGAATCCACTCATTTGTACTGTTTACCATCCAGCTCAAT
>CAZUAW010000240.1:0-4033 GCA_964618535.1 uncultured Thiotrichales bacterium | reverse complement strand
AGCTTGTCGAAGGAAGCTTGTCGAAGGAAGCTTGTCGAAGGCTATAACCGTTTCACTTCGATACGCATCACCGCATTATCAAACCTATGCGCTTCTGAGAGGGCAGATTCAGCATAACCATCATCTTTGCTGACGATACCACCATGCAGAGTGACGACGGGATTGTTGTCATCGCGGGTGGCGTTGAAGCCTTCACCGCCGCCAGCAGGGCCGGGGAGGTTACTGCCGATTTCATCATTTTTTTCGGTGCCAGCGTCATACGCATGGGTGTTGTAGGTACGCATTTGGCCGGTCTCCAGACCATCGAGACTCACACCAGTAACACCGCTGAATGCATCATTAGTATTAACCAGCATGCCAGCGACAGTTAAGTACGTTTTAGTGGCGTCTTCATCGCTACTGATCTCAAAAGTTTGATTGCCGCCGGGGCCAATTGGAGCCATGCTACCAAAAGTTGGATTGCTGCTTTGACTCGCGACTAATGCACTCGCATCGCCGCCTTCTGCCATCATCTCAAGTGCTTCGCTGGCGGCTTGACCCACTGCCCAGGCGTGATAAGTCGCATCATGCAGGATTGCGCCAGGCGGGGAAATTGGTTGTCCGTTGGTGAGATTAATGACTTTCACTTCATAAAGGTGTTGCCGTGCGTCAGGTTTAAAACTGTAATATCCAAATCCGCAGCCATAACAGCTGCGGAAAATGTCGCCGCCATGAGGCTGGCCAGAACTATTTTTTTCATGATCACTCCAAGTATTTTATTGTCATAAGAGAATCAGGAGTGTGCCGATCAAAAATCCCATCGGCGTCACGCAAATATCACAAAAGAATCACATTGGTTGCTGGGACTATAAATTACCTCTGTGGATTTTGACGGTATCCGAGAATCAGCCTATTCCGTACAGAATACCGAGGTGTGATAGTCTGAGCAGAGCGCGCAGCTGCCCAAACGGGGTAGTGCTTTTGGGAGAAGGTTACTGCGACAGTGGGATTTATTTACTCGGGCAAAAATAACTAATGAAAAACGTCATTCTATTTCTTCTGGTGATATCGCTAACCTTAGTTGGCTCATTTGCAGCGGCAAATGAAAATGCCAGTGTTTGTGATCAAACCTTCCAATTGCCCAGTAATCAATGGCGAATGATCAGCTTACCTTGTGATCCTGGTGAGGACGCCACGGTAGCGGAAGTATTTGGGGATGACATCGCAGCGGCTTTTGGCGAAAACGAAGCTGCTGTGTATGGGCATAACTGGATTCTGTTCCGTCATGATATTGAAAAGGGCTTTGCAGCACTGGGGGAGACGGAACAAAACAGTCTCAGCCCAGGCGTTGCCTATTGGATGATCCAAACCAGCAATAGCGATGCAACTTTAAGCCTGCCAGCCAATAGCACTGCAACCGTATTTGATCAATCCGAGGGCTGCGCAGAATCAGCACAGAGCTGTTTTGGAATCCCGCTCGCAACTGCGGCTAACGACATCAAGTGGAACATGATTGGCTACCCCAATACGGTGAGTCAGAACTTGATCAATGTGCGAGTCGTTAGCAATGCAACGGGCGCCTGCACAGAGGGTTGCACCCTCGATGCGGCGGAATCTCAAGGACTCGTACATAACAGGCTCTGGCGTTATAGCGGTGATGGCTACACGGCTTTAGATGGTGGTCGAGACAGTCTTGATCCGTGGGATGGATACTGGTTGCCTACCTTAAATCAGGCAGAGGGAGGACAGCCCAAATTATTGATAGGCAATGGGCCTGAGGCTTTTCCGGCCGAGCATTATCCTGATGGCGATCATCCGCGCCTGTGGCTCAGTGCAGATCGTCTCAGTGCGTTGCAACAGGCAAGACAGCAGCAGACACCACAATGGAACGCGTTTAAAAGAATCTGTGATGAAATGGTCGACAACAATCCCAACAATGATCCTTATTTTATTGCGGATACACCGCAGACGGGAGCCGCACCTCTGGCGCTAATGTACCGCTTGACTGGAGAGAATCAGTACGCTGATCGTGCCCTTGAATTGATGGATGCGACACCAGCGGATATTTCTGTCTACGCAAATCCGGATCATGCCAATTTTCACTATCTAGGATTAGCTTATGACTGGTTATACAACTACTTGGGCATGACCCCAGCCAGGAAAAAAGCCTATCAACAGAAAATGACTGCCATCAGTGAGAATTTTTGGAAAGACTATAACGGGCAGGGCGTTTTTACGTACAACGATGACACCGATGCAAATATAGAATCAGGCATGATTCATCTCACACTCGGCGCAGCGATGTATGGCGATGATTCCAGCGCGGTCAAACTCCTTAATCGCGGTTGGCTAGGCTGGGTGAGCGGCTATGGTGGTCGTGGTAAAACACCAACTTACTCGAATACCGACTACCTGCGTGAATCTTTGGGCGGCGTATACCCAACAGGATTTGCCTATTTTGCTGGTAGCGACAGTGTCGGCTTTAGCGGCTACCAAATGACACTAGAAACGGCGTGTCACTACGATGTGAATAGCAAGCATCCTGAACTTAAATCATTTTGGGGCAATACCATTCGTAGCATGATCCATCTAACCGAGCCCACCCGACAAAAAATATACCACACCGGTGACTGGCAAGATCCTGCTACATTGAATACCCAAGCCTGGTTTTATCAGGCATTGGCATTTGCTAGCCACTTTGCAGACAAGGCGGGCGATAGCGAGATTGCGGCAAAGGGCAGAGGCTATGCGCAGCAAAATGACCTTGGATACGACAACGGCTGGTTTAGTGAATTTCTTTATAGCTCACCATCGGCACCGGTAATTGATCCTTATCAAAATGGATTACCTCTAATCCGCTTTGCCAATGACCCAGACTTTTTAATGTTTCGCGATAACTGGAGTGAAAGCGCCAACTGGGGACTATTTATTGGCGATGGCGGATTACCTGTTGATCATCAGAAGCCTGATCATGGCAGCTTCGCGCTATGGCGGGGAAATGATTATCTCACCCGAGGTGTACGAACCTACGATGGTCTGAAAAACGGAGACTTTTTCAACACACTGTCTATTGAAAATGGATGCATGATTAATGGTAAATCTTGCTCCGGCACCGCCATACGGCAAGCTCAAACGGCCTCACAAATATCCAGACACCGCCAATCAACCTCGCCTTTATTTGCTTACGGCATGCTAAATGCAGATGGCCAGTGGAACGATGATCCTAACGTCTACCAGCCAGCCATACCGGTAGAGACCTATCGTCGGCATTTCTTCTGGGCAGGAGAATACGGGGTGATTTTTGATCGCCTGCGTACCCACCAAAATAACGGCGCAAAATATCGCTTGCGTGCGCTAACCCAGCCGTCCGTCAACGGCACAACCATCTCACAGCTGAGCGAAAACGGTCAGCATAAAATGCTTCACCGAACACTAGAACCTTCGCAGGCGCAGATTCAAATATTGAATGAGCAAGACTTATGGCAAGCAATCCCTTTATGGAAAGTAGATCAGTCCGAACGTCGCTGGCAAAGCGTCATTAACCTTCCGTTTAGCGACGCCACCAACGTACTCAACGTTACCCAAACGGGATCGGAGTCACTCAGCGAATTTGACACCCTTGAGCATATAAAAAATGCAGCACAGAGCGGTGTCAGAATTGGCGGTTGGGTAGTGATGTTTTCTTCCGAAGAAGATCTAAAAGACCATGTTCAATACACCGTGCAAAATGCCTCAGCAGGGATGAAACATCTGGTTGCTGACCTTAAAGAAGGTAGCTATAAAATAAAGATTAACGGTGTTACCAGGGCGCAGCAAATGACGGTTCAATCAAATGACAATACCGGATTTTTTGTCAGTCCCGATGCGAGTTCGAGCTTAAAGATAGCACTCACTCGGGTGAATTAATTCCCGCATGGATTCCCTGATTGATGAAGTTCTCCACTCGATATTGCATAGCGTCATCTGGCGCAGTACAAGGCATTTAGAGCTAATCACGTTACTCGCGATTGGCGTGATTGTTTTCGTCATACTTGTTTATCGCAGGCAACGCGCA
>CAZUAW010000239.1:0-4049 GCA_964618535.1 uncultured Thiotrichales bacterium | reverse complement strand
GATCCAAGAATGGCTGGACCTTTCGTAAAAAGCTTTGCGTTAATGACCAAAGTTTAGATCAAAATCTAAACTATGGGATCGCCTTACCGGGCACCCTAAATAAAAAACCCCGCCTGCGGGGTTTTTTATTGTTGAACAAAATTCTATACCGTAGGGGAGCTGATGCCCGATCAGAAGATGAGATACGAGTTCTAATATGACATCTTGCCGCGAATAACCGAGTTGAAATTACAATGTTTTAAGGAATGCAACCAAAGCATCCACCTCTGAATCCGTTAGCTGTAACTCCTGCAGTTCATGTGATTGTTGCTTTGGTGGCGTCTGATAATGCTCAACCACTGCTTTTAGATCCTGCAAGCTACCATCGTGCATGTACGGTGCTGTTGAGCTAATATTTCTCAATGTTGGCGTTTTATAGCCTCCCGCAGAGTAATAAGTCGCATTAAAACTTGCCAGATGTTTTAGGTTATAGCATTTATCCCGACTCACACCGCTATAACGCCCCTGACAATTAAAAGGATCAATCAGTACCGCTTGGGCTCCTGCCTGACGCCCCAAGTCTGCCGGTCGCCGAGTACCAATATTGTGAAACTGTTTATTGGAAAACGTCGGACCGTTATGACAACTTAAACAACGGTTTTTACTGTTAATAAATGTTTTCAGTCCAAGAATTTCTTGATTCGAATAAATTACTTCTTTAGATTTCTGCTTGGATTGGAGGCTCTGCACAAAGCGGTCAAACCGAGTAGGCGAGATTTCAATGCTGGCTATATAGGCTGCCAATAAACGCCCTATATTTGCGAATGCTTGATTGTACGCTCGACGAGACTTTACTGGCATTTGTTTCCAAAGGCGTTTTTCCTCACTGCTGCCCATCGGCGTTGCATTGCGTTTTAGGTGGGTGAGATTTGGAAGGTTTCCGAACAATTTACGGTACGTATCGCGATACTCAGAAACAGAAAAGAAATAACGTAAAACATCGCTGCGTGGTAAATCCATTTCCTCTGGTGCTTCAATTGGTGTGATGGATTGAGACCAAAGACTATCGCGACGACCATCACTATAAAACCACCTTTGATGCGCTGCACCAATAATTGTTGGAACGTTAGCACTGAGAGGTTTAATTCCCTCTCCCAGCTCTTTTCCATCGGTAAATGATAGCTCGGGTTTATGGCAAGTGCCGCAACTGACTTTATGGTTCTTTGACAGGTTTTCATCAAAAAATAATTGTAGGCCAGCAGTGGCTGCAAGGACGTTATGCAGAACCGGATTAGTATCGTCTTTTGATGGGGGTAAAGATGCTATCGTCAAGGTTTTAAGTAGCTTGATATCTCGTTTAGAGAAAGTGCTCGAGGCATCCCCCTCATCCGGTTCTCCAACTGACATATCGAAACGAATATAGTCCCAGCCCTGAGCATCAAGTATCTGCACCGTAAGCTGCCATGGACCCCGCATGGAAAATTCCAGACCTGAAACCTGCCAACGTCCATCACCTAAGAATTTATCGACGCTGGGTTTGGTACTCAATCCATGCCCGTGACTTTCCATTCCACCACTGATAGTAATTTTGCGAGGACGAACCGTTTTTCCGTCCTTATCTTTAATCACTAGCACAGCAGGAATTTCAGTATTAATCTGTTGAACTGGCTGATGTATCTCCAGAGTCACTAAGAATCGGTTATTTTTAGTGTAAGATTTTAACTCCTCTCGCTCGGTCGCACTCAGGGTTAGTGAAACCCCAATTAAGAAGAAAACCATCAGCCTTGACACGCGGCTGGGGATATTTAAATTCGCCCACATAGGCTTTTCACCCTTTATTATTATAATTATTCAATTCGTGTAATTAACGGTACAGAACTTCCCACAAATTACTTCTAATATTCCAGTAGGAACATCGTTTTTCTATACAGTTTTATTGCTCGAGCACCTTAATTTTTAATATTGCGCCGACTGAGGGAACGCCCTCCGAATTCAAAGCGAACACCCAGTAAATCCCGGGAATCAAGATATTTGGATTATCTTCTAAATTGAGCGTGTATCCCGACCCATTGTCGTTGGCACTGAATTCAATATCCATGAACCTTTGGTCAGTATTAATACCGTGAGTGGTGCCGGCTAATCGAATCATCGTAAAACGGCTAACTTCATGATCAGTTTGTAGCTGGATATCCTCTCCGGGGTTCGCCGCATCCGGTAGCTCAGTAATTTCAGGCCGGTCTGCCAATGAGCCATCCTGATTAAGCAAATACCCTGGTGTATAGATTTGAGCATCCAGGTGATTGACGTAGCAGCCCTCACCACATAATCCGCCTCCCGCAGAGATGACGCGAGCATCTTTCATTAACAACGCCACCGAATGATAATTTCGAGGCACTGAAATTGGTTGAGCCAATCGCCAAGTTTCGGTGTCTGGATTGAATATTTCAGAATCCAAGCGAGTGTCTTCGTCATTGAAAAGGATGCCGTTTCCATTACCTCCTATGATAATTATTTCGCCATTTGCCATCACCACTGCATTGTGAAAAGCACGCGTTCGGTGCATAGAGTCGATTTTTCTCGCTGTTGGTTTTGCAGTGGTGAGGTCAACTATCATGGCTTCATTGGTTGCGCCATTGGGAATGTATGTCAGGTCTTCACCGCCGGTGACCAAGAGTTTACCCGGGGAAAAGTTAGTCGATGTTCCGTATTGTATGTGTTTACGATCCAACGGAGTTGGGCCAAGTTGCTCCACGTCTCCCTGACCTTCAGTGGTAAATAAATGCATGGTTTCGGTCGGCCCAGGATGGTACACCTTGCCATCCGGGGTAACATGCATATAGGCATACCATTGCCCGGTTCCCATATCGTTCGAACGCGCGTTGACACCTGCTTGCTCAACGCTTAGTGTCCGCATATCAGTGCCCGGCAAGTTCACCCAAGAATCAGTGACCGGATCATACATTTCTCCAAATTCTTCCG
Source organism: uncultured Thiotrichales bacterium (assembly GCA_964618535.1). Taxonomy (GTDB): domain Bacteria; phylum Pseudomonadota; class Gammaproteobacteria; order UWMA-0217; family UWMA-0217; genus HyVt-560. The sequence continues at coordinate 1,091 of CAZUAW010000239.1, read as the reverse complement.
CTCCCTGCGCAAAAGTGGAAAACACCTTTCCGTTTCCCAGCGTTACGTTGGTCCCGTACCAGCGAGGACTATTCATGGGTGCCGTGCTTTCCCACTGGAGCGTATCAAGATTAAAACGACTGCTGTATCTAACAGTTGAATTGCCGCCAGTTGCTAGAACCGTTCCATCTTCGAGTAGCGTGACACCTGCGCAAAACATGTCATGCGCGCTATTATTAGAGTCAAAAAATTCGCCCGTTATTGGATTGAAAACCGCTGATACAGTGTAGTTACCAGACGTTGGAACAAAACCTTCCGCCAAAAAGGCTGACCAGCTTACCAGCCGACCATCTGGAAGGTTTGCCATATGGACGGGAATATGAGGCCATTCAATGATCTCGCCCCAACGTCCATTTCGAATAATTAATGGCTTATCCTTATCTTTGGTCTGATCGGCATCTTCGGCATCTGCGACATCTGCGACATCTGCGACGGGAGCGTCGCCCTCCGACTCCTGATCAGTGATTGTGTTTTCATCCTTAACTGCATTACCTACATCAGCTCCATCCACCATTAGACCCGAGTCTGTAGGCTGCGGAGCGACGAACCCATCAGTATTACCGCCTCCGCAGGCGTATAGACTAACGACAAGCCCTAGAATAAATACCCAGTGAATCTGGATCGCATATACAGCGTTTGGAGACTTTTGTGCCATAACTCAATCAACCTCTTTTCACACAACAGCGAATACAAAACAAGACGACCACCGGCATAAGCCTTTTCCCTGTGATATTGGAGGTTCAAATCAGTTAGATACTTGCTTTCCCAAGGACAGCGATCAAGGTTGTCCAGCTACTACAAATATCTATTGCCCCAGAGCCACTCCTTCAGCAATTGTTACTTAATTGTGTATGACAGCGAATCTCCTTCGGAGTGCTAATTAATTTCGCGCCTCGGAATTATTGTGACCTCCTCCCATAATTAAACGACAGAGGTAGTTTATTCTTCGATAAAACTGAGAATTGCCGATTCAACAAGGCGACTTACTTCGCAGATGTATTTAGCCCGGATATTGCATGAATTCATGAGAATCTCGCTTAATATATTGTTTT
>CAZUAW010000238.1:0-4059 GCA_964618535.1 uncultured Thiotrichales bacterium | reverse complement strand
TGCCGTTTTAAGCGCTGATCGGCTGGAATGGAACCGGATCGCTGCCGCCTCTTTGGCGTCGTTTTATTCTGCGGCAAATACCTGCGGGTTTACTGTGGCGCTAACAACAGATAGCAAGCCGCATTAATTTGTTTGCAATACCGGCGGAACGGGTGGTGTACTCTGCTTGCTTGGGTCAGTGTTACCTTCCTCTACTCTAATTATCACAGCATCGTGTGGATGCAGATCAAAATACCAATCTGATCCGACTTTTCGCGCATTGCTATAGTCAGTGCTGAACGCTGCATCGCGTTCTGCCTTGATCGCCGTAATTTTTTCCTTGCTCGGATTTACGTATACATAGCCTCTTGAATATTTTCTATAAAATAGATCTTGGTCTGCCAACTTTTTCTCGTACTTTCCCACCGGAACGCCAATATCAAACTGACCATATATGTTTGCTGAAATCAGTCTATCATAATTAGAACCACGGGCCTTTCTGTCGTCATCAAATGCGAAATATGTAGTTGGGCCGCTAGCAGCAGTTCGAGCTAACAAGTACGAACCAATGGCAAATCTCTTGATCTGGCTGTGGCTAACGGGCTCGCCCGCCCAGGAAACCCCTTTTTGGCCTGGCGCCAAATCTGTGTGACTGACCATTGCGACGTGCCGATTTACACGAGAAGGTAAATCTATTTGTTGTCGCCATCTATCTACACGCCAGTGCAGAACTACCCCCTTATCCCCCCATGCCGCTGCAAAGGCACCTTCTTCGTGCATAATATTTGGTGCTGAATTTTTTTGGCCAATCGACTGCCATGCCTCAGCGCCACCTTCAGTAAAGGAGTTCCCTATGTTTGCCATTACTTGTTGACCATTTTTCTGTAGCTCAGCGCTTACTTGGAGAACGAAATCACTCATACTCTTGTTCCAGGCTTCACAGTTTGAGTACTTCACTGGGACATATTTCGGATCCTTTTTTAAAAACGAGTCGCTGCATAGAGGAACTTCGTCAATAAAAACCCCATCTGCGCGCCACTCTTTAAAGGCGATATCCTCCAGCGTATGATTTGCCCAATAGGCAGCGACATCCTGATTGCCATAATCTAATTGATAGACATGTGAATTCCTAGCGTTTTTCACTCGCTGGCCAGCACTATTTTTTAGAAACCAGTCGGGGTGATCACCATTAATACTCCCCTGCGATGAACCTCTACTGACATTGTAGCGGCCGAGATTGTCTAGTGCTCTTACGTCGTATGAATCGGTATTATCTGCGACTTGAGGACCTAACTGGTAGATATAAATCTTAGTGCTTGGCGAAACCGCTTTGATTGCACCCCAGGTGTCGCCATTGACTGCCGCGTGACGATACCTACCTAGCACGATTAAGTCATACTCAGCCAAAGTCGGTATTGATTGCGCCGAAACATCTCCATAGTAAATCAGGTATGGATTGATACTTTCATTGGCGGCGCTAATGAGTGTAATGCTTTTTAGCAAGCAGAAGACGACAACCAAAGTGATGCTTTTCTTGTTCATGATTTTCAGTCCCGGAATTTCAAAAAAATATATAACATGATTTAGCGTATAAAACAAAAACTTTCCTGATTACCAACGAAAGTCAGTCACGGTACAAAACATTAACCGCGCTATAGATCAACGAATTACGGCAGCGCCAAAGCCAACAGATGTTCGAGTAGCCGTAAATCTCCATATGCTGACGGCTCCACCAAACTTGTGCTCCATCGTTTCCTGGGCCTGCGACCCAAAAGCAGGCTGTATGATAGCTGAAAGTCATGGGTAATCAGGAGAGCTTTAGCATTGAAAAACAACACAAATCTAACAATAGCACTATAGGTTAAAGACTTTTGCATGTCCGCGAAAGAGAAATATTACTCATCTTCATGGTTTAGCGAAGCTTTGAGAAGTACTTCATAATTTCCCAAATCCCCGGATAGAGGTTTGCTAGAAGTCTGTCGGATTTAGTGACAGCGTTAATATAGAGAATATGCTCATCTTACCAAGAAGAGATCGAAGCCGCTTCAGAAGTGGAATCAGGCATTGTCTCAATTGGATATATATTTTGAGGGAGGGCGTTCAATATCTGAGCGCAAGACAGACCACATCGAGCCTCGGGGAATGGCTGTGGGTTCTGCTGCTCCCCCGACCGAGGCGCCGCATGATGAACCAGCCATGCGCCAAATTTGACAACAGCTCCACGACAAACGCTACAAGTCGGTTGTCCAAATTCAGCGAGAGAAATCGCATGCTTTTTGATCAGCTTGTGCGCTTCGTCACGCTGGCGCCCACCGAAATAATATTTAACGTGCTATCTTTTGACTATTGCGCGTGAAATCGGACTCAAAAACAACGGTGTTCAAATTTGATTTGCTCTACCGTGTTCTCTGTTGATTCCAGCATTGTAGAACGACTCTACGAAGTTGAGCTATCAGGAGTTTATTTATTTTGTACTTTTATTCAACAACGCTTTTTGTCAAGAGGGTCAATTCTGTGAGTTCTAGACGCTATTTACTATTTACTATTTGCTATTTGCTTATAAACGGAGCCGCCGCCCACACAGGTAGCGTCAATCCATTCCTCATTATGTTTGGTAACTTACCAAGGTGTACTCAGCAAGACATCCCCCTACTTGCGGACTATGAACTGCTTATATTCGACCGCATGCGATTCAAGCAAATAAATAACAACACCTGGAAGGCAATTAAAACGGCTTCACCGAGCACGAAAATTTTGCTTTATCAGGCAGGCCCTCTGGTGGCAAATAATACCGACTCGAAGCCGGTATATTATCTCAACAACCTGGGGCGCTATGACGTCAGCAGGGGTTCGAGCGACGGTAATCTCAACAAAGATCATCCAGATTGGTTTCTTAAAAACGTTTTCGGCAAAAGAGTGAATTTTAGCAAATACCCTGCCAACTATTATTTGGACTTTGGTAACGCTGAGTTTGTTGATTACTGGATCAAGCACTCGTTAGAAGATATAAGTTTTCAAAAATGGCGCGCAGACGGCATTTTTGTTGATGAAGCCGCTGTCTGTAGAGAAAACAAACTAAAATACTTAACGGGATATACCCCTGAGAAATATCGCGATTGCAAAAACTGGGACAAGGCGATGAATGATTATCTTGCTACTGCGAGTGCTGCAATACACAAGCAAAACCAACTATTCGCTGCAAACAGGGGCCATTCAAGATATGAAGCGGGTACAAAAGCCTGGCTAGAACTTGACAAAATTAAAGCGCCACTCGACATGGTTCTGGAAGAAGGCGCTTTCTCGGTGTCTTGGGGTGGCGGCGATGTGCTTTTTTTTCCAGTTGAAGAGTGGAAAAGACAGATTGACTTGCCTGCTTCCATTAAGCAGTCGGCAATCGGTATGATTAGCCATACCAATCTGGCACTGAACAACACTGGAACAGCTGCAAATGGCGAGAAAGTTACCCATGATCAAGTATTGCGTTTTTCTATAGGCTCATATTTGCTTTCCCGAAACCTCCATGGGCCTACTACATATTTCATGTTCATTGGTAATAAAGAAGTGAACGGGTACAATAAATTGATACCAACAGAAATGTATAGCAAGTTTGACATAGGCGCTCCCTTAGGGAAATATCGGAAAGCGCCAAAAAAGGAAATCTACTTGCGACAATATACCGATGGATACGTGTACGTAAATCCAACTGACCAGAAAATAGAAAATATATCTCTTGCACCAGATTTCCACCCGCGTACGGATAACAAAAACGTAAAAAAGGACGGCCAATCATGGTACCTGGACTTGAACCCTCACGATGCAGCAATAATCTCTAAAACTCGTAACGCTGGATTATCAGAGGCTACTAGAACAAGAGTTCTTCCAACTCCCCCTCACTTCAACTTGCAGTAATCGGATCAAAAATGTCTGCTCAAGAAAATTTCTTTTTATTCGCTCTGCGAATCTGGTAGGAAGTAGCCCTAAAGCCATCCCCTCCCTACAGAACGGCACGTACCGGCCAGGTATACCGTAAGCGCCAATTTCACCACGTACTATCGGGATTGAATTCTTTGTGCCGATAAT
>CAZUAW010000237.1:0-4064 GCA_964618535.1 uncultured Thiotrichales bacterium | reverse complement strand
GTTTTTGCGTTGCTGTTTATATATCGGGTTTTTGATCTGCTCTTATATTGATGGCGAGTATTAAGAAAGCTTTGCCTTGAGACTTTCGGTTTAACGGTTCGGCTAGTGATCTCTGTCGACTATGGTAGACAGGCGTGTTTTATAAAATTTATTGGCACTCATAAGCAATATGATGCCATCAATGCAGAGGTATATGATGTATATTCAACCCATAAAAAATGAAGATAATTATGAAAAAGCGCTAACGGAAGTGGAAATGCTGTGGGGTTCTGACGAAGGAACAAAAGAAGGAGACAAATTAGATATATTGTTGATTCTAGTCGAGGACTATGAAAATAAACATCATAAAATCTCACCACCAGACCCAATAGAAGCTATTAAATTTAGAATGGAACAAATGAATCTTACAAGAAAGGACTTGGAGCCATATATAGGTGGCCGAGGAAGAGTATCTGAGATTTTTAATCATCGTAGAGATCTTTCTTTAAAGATGATTCGTAACCTACATTTTAACTTGTCGATCCCACTAGAAAGCCTCATCGGGAAAACACAACAAAAGGCATAATCTAGTGCTAGGAGCCCCTAACTCCCAGCTATCCACACCACCCTGAAATAAAAACCCAAGGGTCAAAGAAAGTAATCTTAGGGTCTATCATTAAGGTGATATTATGTTAATGCACAATCCTCCGCATCCCGGCGAAGTATTAAAAGAATTATGTATTGAGCCATTAGGTATAACGGTAACAGATGCCGCAAAAGGTCTTGGTGTTAGTAGAAAAACACTATCGAGCATTCTTAATGGTAAGGCTGGTATTAGCCCAGAAATGGCTGTTCGGTTATCTATAGCTTTTAATACTTCTTCTAAAAGTTGGTTAAATTCAACAGTCTCAATATGATCTTTGGCAAGCTGAACAACACCGAAATGAACTACATGTTACTCAACTTTCTGCAGCCTAAAGTCCTAATGGGTAGGAGTACAAAACTTAGAATATTGACAGTTTGTCACTGTGAAATAAATGAAAAGATGGGTCAGTTCCGAATGGCACTTACTTAAGCACCACCTTTTTAGAAATTTGCTATTAACCGGATCAAAAGAGTTTTGGCAAAAATCCGGTGTCCCGGTTCCGAGCTTCACTTAATAGCATTGCCACGCTATGGTTTTATAATTCATCGCAAACATGTTTGTTTTTGAAGTTCTCTTCCATATTATCGTAGGGCATGACGGGCATCATGCCGCGCAGTGACTCACCACATTCGCGTAGCTTTTTCACTTCCGTCGAGTTCATCATTGTTCTACTGTAGTCTATGGCAACTTTCTGAGCCTTGCCACGCTGCCCGCTTGCGCATAGTGCTTTTACTTTTGATTCTATTTGACTGCCTTCCTTTTCCATTTTTTCAAGCACAGAAGTATCAATATCCTGCATGCAGAGCTGGGCTTGCTGTGCCTGCTGCATGAGCGATTGCATATCGGGTGATGCTCCTGTCTGCGGGGCAGCAGTTACTCCGTCCATTGCCGAATTGACCTTCCCATCGACACTGTCGCTGACTCTGCCGCTCACGCTGTCAGTGACTTTATCAGTCGATTTATCAATGGTTTTTTCAATGACTTTATCTAAGATGCTGCCAAAATCAAAAGCATTGGCAGTAGAACCAACGAGTAGCGCTGCGGTGATAAAAATAATGCGGTAAATATTCATTACGTTTCCCCTTATTTTAGTTCTGTAATTTATGTACTAATACTGACTAATAGAATCTGGGAGCTATTTTGTCAAGCAGGCCTGAACTGCCACGACTTCACAGAAATTTTCTAGGTTAAATTTAAACGTCGTAACCTAGCACGGGCGCTAACCAGCGCTCGACTTTATCGAGGCTCATTTTTTTGCGGTTGGCATAATCTTCAACTTGGTCTTTTTGAATTTTCCCCAGTCCGTAATAGCTGGAACCCGGATGTGAGAAATACCAGCCGGAAACTGATGCGCCAGGATACATGGCGTAGGATTCTGTTAGCTCAATGCCAATTCTTTTTTCTGGTTCTAGCAATTGCCATAATTGAGATTTTTCGGTGTGATCCGGGCAGGCGGGATACCCTGGTGCGGGGCGAATACCGGCATATTTTTCGCCGATGATTTCTTCATCGCTGAGTTTTTCGTCCGCCACGTAGCCCCAATATTGTTTACGTACATGCTCGTGCATGCGTTCAGCTAATGCTTCGGCAAAACGATCAGCCAACGCTTCGAGCATGATGGCGTTGTAGTCATCATGATCTTCTTTGAATCTTTCGATATGTTCTTTAATACCGATACCTGCGGTCACAGCAAAGCCCCCAGCGTAATCTTTTAGACCGGTTTCTTTGGGCGCGACGTAATCGGAAATGCAAAAATTGGGGCGATTATTATTGCGCTGAATCTGCTGGCGAAGATGGTGTAATTTGATACTGACTTGGCTGCGGGTTTCATCGGTATATAAATCGATATCTTCATTATTAACCATGTTGGCAGGGAAAAAGCCAAACACGGCTCTGGCGGTTATCCATTTTTCATCGACGATTTGTTTTAGCAACACTTGAGCATCTGCAAATAGTTTGGTTGCGGCTTCACCAACCACGTCATCTTTGAGAATTCGCGGATATTTCCCTGCCAGCTCCCAGGTTGCGAAAAATGGTGACCAGTCGATGCGTTTAACTAAATCACTCAGCGGATAATCATCAATTTGTGCGACCATGCCGCCCATGTGCGGTTCAAATTTTACTTTGCCGAAAGTGGCATCTGAAAATGTTTCGCTCATCGCTGCCGGAACGGGTGGCGTATAATTATCCCAATCAGTAGAGAATTTATTCTTCCGTGCTTCACTGATAGTGACGGATTTACGATTCGATTGCTTGCCCGCGCGCCGCACCCGAATGGTTTCGTATTCCTCTTCAATCTCTGCGATATAAGCAGGCTTATTTTCGTCAGAAAGTAATTTACTGGCAACACCCACGGCACGCGAGGCATCCGGCACATAGATAACAGGATGCTGGTAGCCTTTGTCTATTTTGACTGCGGTATGTACTTTGGAAGTGGTCGCGCCACCGATAAGTAGCGGGATGCTATACCCTTTGCGCTGCATTTCTTTGGCGACATGAACCATTTCATCGAGTGACGGAGTAATGAGCCCGGACAAACCGATAATATCGACATTTTCTTCCGTTGCTCTTTGCAGAATAGTTTCCGTAGGCACCATCACGCCAAGATCAATAATTTCGTAGCCATTACATTGCAGCACCACGCCAACGATATTCTTGCCGATGTCATGCACATCACCTTTGACCGTTGCCATGAGGATTTTACCGTTGGAGTTTATATCTCCCTCGGATTTTTCCGCTTCGATATAGGGCATCAACCAAGCGACGGCTTTTTTCATCACGCGCGCGGATTTCACCACTTGCGGCAAGAACATTTTGCCTGCTCCAAATAAATCACCGACGACATTCATGCCGTCCATTAGCGCTCCTTCGATCACATGCAGCGGGCGCTCTGCGGCTAATCGAGCTTCTTCGGTATCCTCATCAATAAATTCGGTGATGCCTTTAACCAGTGCGTGGGATAACCGCGCGTTTACGTCCCAGCCTCGCCACTCAGCAGCTGCCGGATCCTCTTGCACTTCGCCAGTATTGTTGTATTTTCCTGCGATATCCAGCAACCGCTCGGTACTGTCATCACGACGATTGAGCACCACATCTTCAACCGCTTCGCGTAACTCATTCGCCAAGTCATCTAAAATTGCCAACTGACCCGCGTTGACGATACCCATATCCATACCCGCTTGAATGGCGTGATAGAGGAACACCGCGTGAATCGCTTCACGCACTGGGTTGTTGCCACGGAAGGAAAATGACACATTGGAAACGCCACCAGAAATCATTGCGTGCGGCAGCGTTTGCTTGATTTTTCGAGTACCTTCGATGAAATCAACAGCGTAGTTATTGTGTTCTTCAATGCCAGTGGCTACGGCAAAAATATTCGGATCAAAAATAATATCTTGCGGTGGGAAGCCGACCTCATCGACCAGAATCCGGTAAGCAC
>CAZUAW010000236.1:0-4075 GCA_964618535.1 uncultured Thiotrichales bacterium | reverse complement strand
TACTGTTTTAATTCGAGTTTTTCTTATTTGTAATTTTATTCCTTAAAGGTGATCAATCATGACAGTTAAAGTGGGTATTAATGGTTTTGGACGTATCGGTCGTATGGTTTTTCGTGCGATTAAAAAAGACTTCCCTGGGTTGGAAGTTGTCGGCATCAACGATTTGCTGGATAACGATTATCTTGCCTACATGCTCAAATACGATACAGCACATGGTCGTTTCGATGGCGAAGTAACCGCAGTTGATGCGACTTCTTTTACAGTAGACGGCAACAAAATTCGTCTTTCTGCGGAGCGTAACCCTGCTGATCTTAAATGGGGCGATGTTGACGCTGACGTGGTTATTGATTGTACTGGTTTCTTCCTAGATCATGAAAGCTGCCAGGCTCACATCGATGCAGGCGCGAAAAAAGTTGTTCAATCAGCACCTCGCAAAGATGACGGCCCGATGTTTGTTTACGGTGTTAACCACAGTGAATATAACGGTGAAGCCATCGTTTCAGCAGCGTCTTGTACCACTAACTGCTTGGCACCAATCGCTAAAGTCATTAACGATAACTGGGGCTTAAAGCGTGGTTTGATGACGACTGTTCATGCATCAACTGCGACTCAGAAAACTGTTGACGGTCCTTCAATGAAAGACTGGCGCGGTGGACGTTCTGTCTTTGAGAACATCATTCCTTCATCAACGGGTGCTGCTAAAGCTGTAGGCGTTGTATTGCCTGAGCTGAATGGCAAACTGACAGGTATGGCTTTCCGTATTCCTTCCGTTGACGTATCTGTTGTTGACCTGACTTGCGAACTCGACAAGCCAGCATCTTATGATGATATTTGTTCAGCGATTAAAGAAGCGTCCGAAGGCGAGCTTGCGGGTACATTGGCGTACACGGATGAGGATGTTGTTTCTTCTGATTTCCGTGGTATCAGCGCATCTTCAATCTTTGATGCTGGCGCTGGCATCGCACTGGATGACACTTTCGTTAAAGTGGTTTCCTGGTACGACAACGAGTACGGCTACACCTGCAACATGCTGCGTTTGGTTGAGCACGTCGCTGCGTAAATCAATAAGAAAGTTGTAAGCCCGGAGCGCGTTGCGTTCCGGGTTTCTTTTCCTCAGTTTTATTAAACAAGATGATCATTACTGTTCATTTTATTTAATCAATATTGACTCTAATCTAATAAATAAAAGGATCTCCTCATGGCTATAACCAAGATGACTGACCTGGATCTTTCCGGCAAACGTGTTCTGATTCGTCAGGATTTAAACGTACCGATTAAAGACGGAAAAGTAACCTCAGATAAAAGAATCCGTGCTTCTATGCCGACTATTGAGCTGGCATCAAAAGCGGGTGCAAAGGTTATTGTAATGTCACATCTTGGTCGTCCAACAGAAGGCGAGCCAGCAGATGAGTTTTCCTTGAAGCCTGTTGCGGATTACCTGACGGATGCGCTTGGAAAGGAAGTGAAGCTGATAGCGGATTATCTTGGTAGCTCACTCGAAATGAATGATGGCGATGTAATACTACTTGAGAATGTTCGCTTCAACGTCGGTGAAAAAAGTAATGATGAAGCATTATCCAAGCAGTACGCTGCGCTCTGCGATGTTTATGTGATGGATGCTTTCGGTACATCGCATCGCGCCCAGGCTTCTACGCATGGTGCCGGCACTTTTGCCGATGCAGCTTGTGCGGGTCCATTGCTCGCGGGTGAGCTGGATGCGCTGGGAAAGGCACTCGATAACCCAGCGCGTCCAATGGCTGCGATTGTCGGTGGCTCCAAAGTTTCTACCAAATTAACTGTGCTGGATGCGCTCTCACAAGTGGTTGATCAGTTGATCCCCGGCGGCGGTATCGCGAACACCTTTATCGCAGCAGCCGGACACAATGTTGGCAAATCACTGTATGAAGAAGATCTGATTCCAGAAGCAAAAAGATTAATGGCTGCGGCGAAAGAAAAAGGTAGAGAAATTCCGGTGCCGACGGATGTCGTTTGCGGTAAAGAATTCTCAGAAACCGCCGAAGCTGTGGTCAAGAAAGTTGAAGACGTTGAAGACGACGATATGATTTTTGATATCGGCCCAGAAACTGCAGCACGTTTTGCTGAGATGATGAAAACGGCAGGAACGATCGTTTGGAATGGCCCAGTCGGCGTGTTTGAATTTGATCAGTTTGGCGAAGGCACTAAAACATTGGGACTGGCGATTGCCGAATCCGATGGTTTCTCCATCGCAGGTGGTGGCGATACGCTTGCTGCCGTTGATAAATATGGCATCAGTGACAAGGTTTCCTACATCTCAACCGGTGGCGGCGCATTCCTTGAGTTCCTTGAAGGCAAAAAGCTCCCAGCTGTTGCCATGCTTGAAGATCGTAGCTAACAGGATATTCCAATTACTTCTAAAGAACCCATTTGTGACCATAGCCGGCGTGGTTTACGTCGGACAAAAATAGTCGCGACACTTGGCCCTGCTACTGATAGTGAAGGCGCGATTAAAGAACTGCTCAAAGCCGGTGTTGATGTTGTGAGAATGAACTTCTCGCACGGCTCACACGAAGAGCATTTTGCCCGTGCCAAAAGAGTCAGAGCGGCTTCCGCAGCGGTCGGCTGTGATGTGGCGATATTGGGTGATTTACAAGGCCCAAAAATCCGCACACAGCGATTTGTGAATGGCGTGGTCGAGCTGGATGAAGGCGCATCCTTTGTTCTGGATACCCATCTTGATCAGGATGCCGGCACTGAACAGCGCGTTGGCATCACCTATGCAAAGCTTGCTGATGATGTAAAAGCGGGCGATGTACTGATTCTTGATGATGGCCGCATTGTTCTGGATGTCACACTGGTTGAAAATGGCGAGATCAAAACCGTGGTTCAGGTTGGTGGCAAGCTTTCCAATAATAAGGGTATTAATTTGCGGGGCGGTGGTCTTTCAACCGGCGCGTTGACCGATAAAGATCGCAAAGATATTAAATTGGCGGCAGAAATCGGAGTCGATTATCTGGCGGTTTCTTTCCCGCGCTGCGCAGCTGATGTTGAGCTGACACGTGCATTAATGCATGAAGCCGGTGGCGATGCAGGCATTGTTGCGAAAATTGAACGTGCAGAAGCCATAGAAGTGATTGAAGAAATCATTGATGCATCTGATGTCATCATGATTGCTCGCGGTGATCTAGGCGTAGAGATTGGCGATGCCGAGCTTCCAGCGGTACAAAAACGCCTCATCCATGAAGCGCGAGTGCGCGATACGATTGTGATTACTGCAACCCAAATGATGGAATCGATGATCGAAAACCCGATTCCCACACGCGCAGAAGTATTCGATGTGGCAAATGCGGTTTTAGATGGAACAGATGCGGTGATGCTGTCTGGTGAAACTGCCGTTGGCAAGTTTCCAACCAAGGTTATTGAGGCGGTCACCAATATTTGTCAGGAAGCGGAAAAGGAACGCAGCGTACGACTCTCTGATCATCGAATTAATAGCGAGTTTCACTATATTGATGAAGCGGTGGCAATGGCGGCGATGTATACAGCGAATCATGCTGGCGCTAGAGCAATAGCTGCTTTGACAGAATCTGGTGCAACCACAAAATGGATGTCTCGAATCAGTTCTGGAATTCCCATTTACGCAATGACCCAACACGAGAAAACCCGCCGCAGAGTCAAGCTGTATCGAGGCGTTTATCCCGTTGACTTTCCCATCCGTGCGACCTCTCATGCTGAGGCGAATATTACCGCCGTGGATATTTTGAAAAACCATCATGTTGTTGATGATGGTGATTTGGTCATTATTACCAAAGGCGATTTAATGGGCGATGGCGGTGGAACTAATGCGATGAAAATCGTCAAAGTTGGCAGCCTCGTTCAACCGGTTGATTAGCCGGTTGAGCTTGTGGGTTTCTGGGTTTGAAATCCAGCTGGTGTATGATCAGCGACAATTCGTGCAGTGAAAGCACAAAAAATTTGTTTAAATCAGTTTAATTTTTAATTTCTAAAGGAGAAATTTATGGCTTTGATTTCCATGCGATAGCTGCTTGATCACGCTGCTGAAAATAATTACGGCATGCCTGCGTTCAATGTGAAC
>CAZUAW010000235.1:0-4077 GCA_964618535.1 uncultured Thiotrichales bacterium | reverse complement strand
TTATATCAATGGGTTAAACGGGGTTCGCCTTTTTTTATGAATTATTCGGGCTAAGTTCCATATTGATAACTGGCGTGGAGCGCGTGCGAGCCTGAATTCCTCTGCACATATCCGCTTCTAATTTTAAAGGACAGGACCAAGAATTAGTATGAAATATACCATTCAGATAAATGAAGGGCCTTACCAACATCAAGCGTCCGATACGGCGTTGCAGTTTGTTCGGGCTGCTTTGGAAAAGGGTCATGAAATCTTTCGTGTGTTTTTCTATCACGATGGTGTGAATAACGGTACGCGTCTAGCTGTTCCGCCTCAGGATGATCGTAATATCGCCAAGAGTTGGTCGGAACTTGCTGAAAAGCATGATCTTGATCTTGTGATTTGTATCGCAGCAGCTCAGCGTCGCGGAATTATGGATGCTGATGAGTCAAAGCGTCAGGGGCTTGATGCTGACAATATTGCACCTGGTTTCCGTATCTCGGGGCTGGGGCAGTTGATTGAAGGTGGTATTCAAGCTGATCGCCTTTTGGTTTTCGGAGACTAGGAGCAGACGATGTCTATAATTAAAAAGTTTTTTTACGTGAATCGAACAGCTCCTTATGGGACGGTTTATGCGCTTGAGTCACTGGAAGTTGTTCTGATTGGTGCTGCTTTCGAGCAGGACGTAAGTCTGGCATTTGTTGATGATGGTGTTTTTCAGATCGCTAAAGGGCAAAAGACCGAAGAGATTGGGATGAAGAATTTTTCCCCTACATACGGTGCCCTTGGGGATTTTGAAGTAACCAAGATTTACGTTGAGAAGGAATCTCTCGAAGCACGCGGACTCACTTTGGACGATCTAATGGATCTGAAATATGAAGATGAGGATGATGATTGGGCTGAGAAAGATTCAATTCGCCTGGTTAGTTCTGATGAGCTTGCCAAAATCATGGGTGAGCAAGACGTAGTCTTGAGTTTCTAGGAGCATTAAAGATGGCAATGTTACATATCGTTAATAAATCACCTTTTGAGCGTGATTCATTAGATGCCTGTTTACGATTGGCGGAAGAAGGTTCTTCTGTGCTGTTCACCGAAGATGGAATTTACGGTGCCTTAAAGAATACAAAGGTTGCTGACAAAGTTAGCGGAGCAAATGGAATTAAGTTTTTTGTTTTAGGCCCGGACTTTAAAGCACGTGGCATGAATGAAGATAAGCTGATTGATGGAATAGACGTAGTTGACTACGCCGGTTTTGTTGATTTGACGGCTGAGCATGATGTTGTTCAGTCTTGGCTGTAATACTGTTCTATTAATCTATTTAGGAGATAAAAATGGCAACTGTTGAAGTTAATGGTAAGAACTACGAAGTTGATGAAGAAGGTTACTTGGAAGATCTTTCTACCTGGGATAAAGATATCGCAGTAGAAATGGCAAAACTTGATGATGCTGAGTTGACGGATAACCACTGGGAAGTGATGAACTTCTTGCGTGAGTATTATGAAGAATATCAAATTGCACCAGCGGTTCGTGTTTTAACCAAGGCAATTGGTAAAAAATTGGGTAAAGATAAAGGTAATAGCAAGTACTTGTATGAGCTTTTCCCTTATGGTCCTGCCAAGCAAGCATGTAAATATGCTGGACTTCCTAAGCCAACTGGCTGCGTCTAGTTTATTCCCAATAACGAAGGGATATATTCCCTTCGTTATTTTCCCAGTTACTACCAACGGAGCACAGAAACAATGTCGTTTCTGACTATCTTCTTTACGCTTTTATTCTACTTTGCCACACTGATATTGGTTGGTGGTTTAGCGTATCGTACTTGGGTGTATGCAAAAACCCCTGCTCCTCTGAAAATTGTGGTTACCCCTGCACCGATGACTAAAGGTGGAGTCGTATTCCGTTTGTGGAAAGAAGTAATTTTTTTCTCGAGCCTGTTTAAAGCCAATAAATGGATTTGGTTATTTGGCTGGTTGTTCCATTTTGGTTTGTTGCTCGTTCTATTACGCCATCTGCGCTATTTCACGGACCCGGTTTGGTGGTGGGTTTCACTTGTTCAGCCATTTGGAAAGTATGCGGCTTTTGCGATGGTAATAGGTTTAGGCGGATTGTTGGCTAGAAGGTTTCTCGTTGACAGGGTGAGATATATTTCATCACCATCTGACTATTTAATGCTTGTGCTGTTGCTCGGAATTGGTGGAAGTGGCGCATTTATGACATTTGTAAGCGGTATTGACATTATCAGTTTGAAGGCATTTTTCCTTGGCCTCATGCGCTTTAATTGGCAGCCGTTTCCAGCGAGTCCAGTATTGATAGTTCATATGCTTTTGGTGGCTACCCTGATGATTATTTTCCCAATTAGCAAGCTGCTCCACGCGCCAGGTATGTTCTTTAGTCCAACCAGAAACCAGGTTGATAACCCACGCGAAAAGCGTCACGTTGTAGATTGGGCATTAAAGCTCGAATCTAGCGATAATAAGTCTTGAAGGTATAAACGTGGCTGATTTTGAAGCACCAAAAGTAACAGAAAGTATTATTATTCCTCATATCAAGCCTGGTGTGATGGAATGGAAAGGCCCTTTTGTTGCCAAGCCTGCGCATCAAAGTGATCTTGGATATCCCGAAGAGTTGGTTGATGATTGGAAGAATAAGGCCATTGAGAAAATGGGTGAGCTCACCAGCAAATACCGCTCATTAAAAGTCTTTTTGGATTCTTGTGTGAAGTGTGGTGCTTGCACCGATAAGTGCCACTATTACATCGGTACTGCGGATCCTAAAAATATGCCTGTAGGTCGTCAAGATCTATTTAGACAGGTCTACCGTCGCTATTACACCTTTGCAGGAAAGTATTTCCCTAAACTCGTCGGTGCGGTAGATCTGACCGAAGATGTTTTAGATGATTGGTATAACTATTTTCACCAATGTTCTGAATGCCGACGTTGCTCTGTTTACTGTCCTTACGGTATTGATACTGCCGAAATTACCATGGCCGCACGTGAAGTGATGGCGAGCATTGGTAAGGGGATGAAATATAACAATGAAATTATTGCCAAAGTTTTCAAAATTGGAAATAACCTCGGACTTCCTGAACCAGCACTGGCTGATACTTTAGAAGGGCTCGAGGAAGAAGTCGAAGAAGATACAGGCGTTGCGGTTAAATTTCCGTTAGACGTTAAAGGTGCTGAGATTTTGCTCATTACGCCGTCAGCTGATTTCTTTGCGGAGCCACATGTTGATGGTCTGATTGGATATGCGAAGGTCTTTCACGAGGCAGGTGTTAGTTGGACGATAAGTTCAAAAGCCAGTGAAGCAGCTAATTTCGGGCTTTTTATTGGCAGTTACGAAAATATGCGCAAAGTTTCTTTGAGGATTCGAGAAGCTGCTATTGAGCTTGGTGTTAAAAGAATTATTTTTGGCGAATGCGGGCATGCGTGGCGAGTCGGCTACAATTTTCTGAATACGCTCGCTGGTCCTTTCGATTTTCTTGATCAAAACTATCCAGTTCCGCAGCACATACTCGAATTTACCTTAGATCAAATTGAGCGCGGTAAATTGAACCTGGACAAGTCAGAAAACGATCATATGACGTTGACGTTTCATGATTCTTGCAATATTGCTCGTGCATCACGCATTGGTGATTATCCTGGCAGTCAGTTTGAAATTCCGCGTAAAGTTATCAAAGCTGTATGTAATAATTTTGTCGACATGGCGAAAGAAACTATCGGCGAAGGGACTTTTTGCTGTGGTGGCGGTGGTGGCCTCCTGACGGATGACTTGATGGAAGTTCGTGTCAAGGGTGCTTTACCACGAATGAACGCACTAACAGAAGTGGTTAAGCATGATGGTGTGACTCACATGGCTGCGATCTGCGCGATTTGCAAAAGTCAGTTCAGCAAAATGATGCCTTATTACGGTTTAACAATGGATCAGATAGTTAGTGTGCATCAGCTCGTGAGCGATGCGATTATTCTAACTGGTCAGAATTCAGATGAAGATGAGGCAGGCGCTGAAGAAGCGGCTGCTTGATCACTTTTATTTTTAATTTAATTTTACCTAACCCGGATATTGCATGAATTCACGTGATTATCGCGCAGGATATTGATT
>CAZUAW010000234.1:0-4078 GCA_964618535.1 uncultured Thiotrichales bacterium | reverse complement strand
TGCGCTACAAAATGGCTCGATACCAAAACATGATCCAGCACGTCATGAAAGCCATCAAAAATATGTGTGTAGTAAACATCTCGATGAGTGCGTTGGGTTTGCAAATGGTAAGCGCTATAAAGACAAAGATCCGCCGCGTGTTCGTACATTTGTTCACGTTTTTTAAAGTTGCGTTCCGCGTCTGGAGAAATCACTGGCAAAGTTAGGCCACCTGCAATTTCGGTGCTTTCACTTCGCGGCCCATCGTTCAAATCACCGATAACAATCACCGGGCGATGTGGATCAGTGGATAGCTCATTAAGCACATAGGTTCTCAGTGCTGCCGCTTCAAGGCCTCTTAGTAGCAAAGAACGCGCGCGTCCGATTGCTCCTTCGCGTAAATAATTGGTCATAGCTTCCAGTGGATCATTGCCTTCGCTGTCCTGACGAATAGGGCGCTTGGATTTAAAGTGAGCGGTAAACACTGTTATTTCCGCCGCATTTCCGCCATCCATTTCTGCATATTGGAATCGCTTGGGTAAACCAAGACGTGCTCTAAGAATTGGACGGGTGAAACGGGTTCGAGTTTCCCCACTTTCTGTTAAACCAATTTTCCAGGTTTTACCGGAGTGTTCTTTCACAGGATCCGAAAAATTAAATTCTTTAGGGAAATCTTCGAGACTGGAAAACTCCAGCATTTTAAAATCTTTTGGCACCATGATCGCAATCATCGGTGCTGAATAAATTCGGGATGGAGTGCCCTTGTAACTTGATTCACGAAATCGTGGCTCGCCGGAGAAATATAAATCCACCTTGCCAGCGAGTCGAGAGGCGTTGATTACTTCCTGTAATGGCTCACGATCAAAAATCTCCTGAAAACAAATAATATCGGCATCCATGCGATCAACTTGTCGTGCCAGCCAACGGATTTTTTTCTCGTAGCGATTTTCTGTTTTATCCCCTTCGGCCCAGTACTGATTGTGCTTGCTGGACGAATAAAAGTAATTGTAACGCTTGCTGGTTGATCCCGGCGTGAGATTCCGTACGTTAAAATTACCTATGGTGAATTTTTGCGTCATTATATTTTATTTTAACTCTGAACTTCGGGGCGCATGTGAGGGAATAATAAAACATCGCGAATAGATGGTGAATTTGTCAGCAGCATAACCAGCCGATCAATACCGATACCTTCCCCCGCTGTTGGCGGCATACCGTGCTCCAATGCTCGAATATAATCGGCATCAAAGTGCATCGCTTCATCATCACCGGCATCTTTTTCGGAAACCTGTTGCTGGAATCGCTCGGCTTGATCTTCGTAATCATTTAATTCTGAAAAACCGTTAGCAAGCTCACGGCCACCCACAAAAAACTCAAACCGATCCGTTACAAACGGGTTTTCATTATTGCGTCTAGCCAGTGGAGAAACTTCTGCGGGGTAGGCGGTAATAAAGGTTGGCTCCATTAAAAGATGCTCAACCGTTTTTTCGAATATTTCGATTTGAATTTTCCCTAAGCCGTAAGTTTCTTTCAGAGGAATTTTTAATCGTCCAGCGATGGCTTTGGCCTGTTCGATATCATCGAGCTGTGCTGCTTCAATATCATCATTAAATGCCAAAATAGATTCGATAATGGTCATGCGTGTAAATGGCTTACTAAAATCAAACGTATCCTCGCCATAAACCACATCGGTTGTGCCAAGTACTTCGAGCGCCAGTTTGCGCAGCATGTCTTCAGTGCGATCCATCAGGTCGTGGTATGTCGCGTAGGCTTCGTAAAATTCGATCATGGTAAATTCAGGATTATGCCGTGTCGATAATCCTTCGTTACGGAAGTTGCGATTAATCTCGTATACGCGTTCAAAGCCGCCCACTACCAGACGTTTTAAATAGAGCTCAGGAGCAATGCGCAAAAACAGCTCCATATCCAGAGCATTGTGGTAGGTTGTAAATGGTTTTGCCGTTGCGCCGCCGGGGATGACTTGCATCATCGGTGTTTCTACTTCTAAGAAATCTTTTTGATTTAAATAGTTGCGCATAAAGTTAACAATCTGCGTACGCTTGCGAAAAACTTCGCGCACCGGATCATTCATAATTAAATCAACATAACGCTGCCGATAGCGTTGCTCGGTATCGGTCATGCCATGGAATTTTTCTGGTAATGGTCGCAGTGATTTTGTGAGTAATCTTAATTCATCCACTTTAACGCTGAGTTCACCTTTTTGGGTTTTAAATAGTTTTCCTTCGGCACCTAAAATATCGCCAACATCCCAGGTTTTGAATTCGAGATAAACGCCTTCGGGAAGGGCATCACGCTGCGCATAAACCTGAATCCGACCAGACATATCCTGCAAACTGGAAAAACTCGCTTTTCCCATCACACGCTTTGCCATTTGGCGGCCGGCGACAGCAACGCGAATGTCATTTTCTTCAAAATACTCGCGCGGTTTCTCCCCATATTCTGCATGTAGCTCTGAGGCCATCACGTTGCGACGAAAATCGTTAGGGAAGGCATTACCTTTTTCACGCAGCACATTGAGCTTGTCGCGGCGTTCGGCGATGAGTTTATTTTCTTCTTGAGTTTCGGACATGATGATTAATTCGTTTAATTAAATGTAATGAAATAATGCGGCTAACTTTAAAGCCCGGACTTTAAGCTGGCTTCAATAAATTGATCCAGATCTCCGTCCAGCACCGCCTGGGTATTGCCTGTTTCGACGCCGGTGCGTAAATCTTTAATGCGGGATTGGTCAAGCACGTAGGAGCGAATCTGACTACCCCAGCCAATATCAGATTTGGAGTCTTCCAGCAGCTTGTTTTCGGCATTGCGTTTTTGTACTTCCAGCTCATAGAGTTTGGATTTTAGCTGCTTCATCGCCATATCCTTGTTCTTGTGCTGGGAGCGATCGTTCTGGCACTGCACCACCGCATTGGTGGGCAAATGCGTAATTCTTACTGCGGATTCTGTTTTATTGATGTGTTGGCCTCCGGCACCAGAAGCGCGGTAAACATCAATGCGTAAATCTGCGGGATTAATTTCAATGTCGATATCATCATCAACTTCTGGCGACACAAACACTGCGGCAAAAGAAGTATGGCGACGATTACCCGAATCGAATGGTGATTTACGCACCAACCGATGCACGCCGATTTCAGTTCTCAACCAACCAAAAGCATAGTCACCGCCAAAATGAATCGTGGCACTTTTAATGCCCGCGACATCGCCAGAGGAGACTTCCATCAATTCAGTCTTAAAACCTTTGCGCTCACCCCAGCGTAAATACATTCGTAGCAGCATCTCCGCCCAATCCTGAGCCTCAGTACCACCAGAGCCAGACTGGATATCAACAAAGGCATCTGCCGAATCCAGATCGCCGGAGAACATGCGCTGAAACTCTAGCGATTCAACATTCGTCGTATAGCCTGTTAACTCATCTTCTACCGAGGCAACGGTTTCAGCATCACCATCATCGCGTGCCATCTCAAGCAACTCATTCGCATCATTCAATCCAGAATCAAGATCAATAATGACCTTAACAATGGCTTCCAGCTGCGCCCTCTGCTTACCTAGCTTCTGCGCGCGGTCAGGATCATCCCAGACATTGGGTTGCTCCAGCTCGCGATTGACCTCTTCAAACTGCTCTTGCTTGCTTTCAAAGTCAAAGGTACCTCCTAAGCGCATCGACCCGCGCTTTTAGATCTTCAATCTGGGAGAAAACTGGATTCAGTTCCATGTCTTAATCACTTACCGCAAAGCCGAGTATTCTAACCGTCTAAAGCCAAAAATTCATGGTTTTTCAATGTTTAACGCCGGAAGACTCGCAGCAGGAGATTTTGAGCTCATGTGGAATCTTGACGATGATGAAATCAAACCAATGATGACGTCTCCAACAAAGGAGCGTCCGATTGGACTTGCTGGGAAAGAGTACCCTGACTTTCGGGTGGGGAAGGCTTTCTTTAAACCGCTGCCTGATGACATTGCTGCTGTATTTAACGGTGAACAGGATAAGCCTATTTAAGAGCAAAACCGCTCCTACCTCGATTCGACTTGGAATTAAAAACTTCTACGGTAATACCCAACTGTTTGTAAAACCCTGTGGTTG
>CAZUAW010000233.1:0-4098 GCA_964618535.1 uncultured Thiotrichales bacterium | reverse complement strand
TATCTTCATTAATGACCTGCGAAATGAGTGTTATATTCTCAGTGGTCGGGCGGATGTTGCGGGTAAAGTGATGGTGTTTTTGCGGTTAGGTATGAAGGATCAGCCGGATAAAATTGAGAATGTTCAGTTTTTATTGAACCCGGATGCTTTGCCGCCGTTGCCAGCTTAACAAGTTCTAAGTTTAAGGGATTGCGACGTCCCCAAGTGGCCTGATCAAGCGACAGCGCTGGATTAATTATTCTCGGATAGACCGAGATTATTCCAGATGGTCACCGTAGGTTCGGCTTTATTCATCGTGTAAAAGTGCAGACCGGGAGCGCCTTCGCTCAATAGTCGGTCGCACATCTTGGTGATCACTTCCACGCCAAAATGCTTGATAGAATCCAGGTCATCGCCATAGGATTCTAGTCGTTGACGAATCCATCTTGGGATTTCTGCGCCGCAGGCATCTGAGAAGCGGGCGAGCTGTATGTAGTTGTTGATTGGCATAATGCCAGGAACGATCGGGGCATCAATACCCATTTTTTCGCAGCTGTCGATAAATGCAAAGTAGCTGTCTGGATTAAAGAAATACTGGGTGATTGCAGTATTTGCGCCAGCATTCATTTTATTTTTAAAGTTTTCTAAGTCCTTTACAGCGTTGCCAGCTTGAGGATGCGTTTCCGGATAAGCTGCCACTTCGATATAGAAATGATCACCGGTTTCTTCACGGATATAGCTAACCAATTCGTTGGCGTAGCGAAATTTGCCAGGCTCCCTAACGCCTGAAGGCAAGTCGCCACGTAACGCTACAATATGCCGAATTCCGGCGTCTTTGTAGGTATTAAGGATGGATGAAATTCTTTCTCGGCTTGAGCCGACGCAGGATAAATGCGGTGCGGCATCGATTCCGGATGCTTGTTGGATTTCCAGTACAGTGTCGAGCGTTCTTTCCTGAGTTGATCCACCGGCACCGAAGGTGACAGAGAAGAATTTTGGATTGAGTTTAGCGAGTTGATCTCGATGCCCGCGCAGACTTTCTATACCTTTTTCAGTTCTTGGAGGAAAAAGCTCGAAGCTGAATGTTTGGGGGTGCTTTCGCTGTGATTCCACGGAAACGCTCCTGATAGCGATCTAACTTTACGAAAAATCACAGGTAGTCCTAACTACCTGTGATCGTGGCGCTGTGAGACTAGTAGCGGTAGTGCTCAGGCTTGTAAGGGCCGTCTACAGGTACACCGATGTAGTCTGCTTGTTCCTGACTTAGTGTAGTTAAGTGAACGCCAATTTTCTCCAAATGCAAGCGAGCAACTTCTTCATCCAGCTTTTTTGGTAGAACATACACTTCATTCTTGTACTGTTCAGGGCGAACATAGAACTCAATTTGTGCCAGTACTTGATTGGTGAAAGAGTTGGACATAACGAAGCTAGGATGACCTGTTGCGCAGCCAAGATTTACCAAGCGTCCTTCCGCCAGCATGATGATCTTTTTACCGTCAGGGAAGACGATGTGATCAACCTGAGGTTTAATGTTATCCCACTCGTATTGGAGGGTGGAGCCAATATCAATTTCGTTATCAAAATGACCGATGTTGCAGACAATGGCTTCGTTTTTCATGCCCGCCATGTGGTCGTGAGTAATGATGTCTTTGTTGCCTGTTGTGGTGACGAAGATGTCAGCGAAAGGAACAGCTTCTTCCATCGTTACAACGCGATAGCCTTCCATTGCGGCTTGCAGGGCGCAGATAGGGTCGATTTCTGTGATCCAGACGTTCGCACCCAAACCACGTAGTGACTGAGCTGAGCCTTTGCCAACATCGCCAAAGCCAGCGACCAGAGCAACCTTGCCAGCGATCATCACGTCAGTGGCACGCTTAATGCCATCAACCAGTGATTCGCGGCAACCATAGAGGTTATCGAATTTTGATTTAGTAACTGAATCGTTGACGTTCATCGCAGGGAATAGCAGTTCGCCATCTTCCTGCATTTGATACAGGCGATGTACGCCAGTCGTTGTTTCTTCGGTAACACCTTTGATTTCTTTAGCAGCTTTTTGCCACATACCAGGGTTGGATTCGAGGTTTCTTTTCAGAACTTTAAGAATTTCACCATACTCTTCGCCATCTTCAGGATTGAAATCGGGAACTGCGCCCGCTTTTTCGAACTCAACGCCTTTGTGAACCAGCAATGTTGCATCTCCGCCATCATCAAGGATCATGTTGGGAACACCGGCATCTGGCCAAGTTAAAACTTGTTCAGTACACCACCAGTATTCTTCCAGAGATTCACCTTTCCAGGCGTAAACAGGAATGCCAACCGCAGCCATAGCCGCAGCAGCATGATCTTGAGTTGAGAAAATATTACAAGAGCACCAGCGAACTTCAGCGCCGAGTTCAACCAGCGTTTCGATCAATACTGCAGTTTGAATCGTCATGTGCAGCGATCCAGTAATACGTGCACCGGAAAGAGGTTTTTCTTCGCCGTATTTGGTTCTGAGTGCCATCAGGCCGGGCATTTCAATTTCAGCAATGCTGATTTCTTTACGTCCCCAATCAGCCAGGGACATATCAGCAACTTTATAGTCGTTAAAGGTGGGCTTTGTGACCTCGTTCATTCATTAATCTCCGTTGTAATCCATTCAAGCCGCGTATTATTGAATAATCCGGGCTGGGAAAAATGAGCGCCGTTGCTAATGATTTCGCGATAGCGAAATCAAATACAGAAACTAAGCCTGGCAGACATCCTGTCTGTCGCAACGCTCCTCAGCTTCCGGCTGTAGAATTAGAGCTACAGCAATTTAAAATATTCTAACTTACTTTTGAAACATTTTCGATATTGGCGGCAGCGCGAAGCTCATCCACTTTGTCAATTTTTTCCCAAGGCAAATCGATGTCTTCTCGACCAAAGTGACCGTAAGCGGCTGTCTGCTGGTAAATTGGCTGGATCAGGTCGAGCATTTTGATGAGACCGTAAGGGCGTAGGTCGAAATGTTCATGAATCAGCGCCACGATGGCTTCATCATCTAGCAAACCTGTGCCAAAAGTATCTATTGAGATTGAAGTTGGCTCAGCAACACCAATTGCGTAGGAAACCTGGATTTCACAGCGATCAGCAATGCCGGCGGCGACAAGGTTCTTTGCCACGTAGCGGCAAGCATAAGCAGCAGAACGATCCACTTTAGACGGATCTTTGCCAGAAAAAGCACCGCCACCGTGACGCGCCATACCACCGTAGGTATCAACAATTATTTTTCTTCCGGTTAAGCCACAGTCGCCAACCGGGCCACCAATAACAAATTGACCTGTTGGGTTAATGTGGTATTGCGTCTCGGGGAGGATCCATTCCTCAGGCAAAATTGGTTTAATGATGATATCCATTACTGCATCTTTCAGATCACTCTGGCTTATGTCGGGATCGTGCTGAGTAGATAAAACAACAGCTTCAATGCCGGTAGGCTTGCCATTTTCATAGCGGAAAGTGACCTGACTTTTTGCATCGGGACGTAACCAGGGCAGGGTGCCGTTCTCGCGAACTTCGTGCTGACGACGTACCAGGCGGTGTGAAAAAGTAATTGGCGCGGGCATCAGTACATCAGTTTCGTTAGTGGCGTAACCAAACATTAAACCTTGATCGCCAGCGCCTTGTTCTTCAGGTGCGGCGCGGTCAACACCCATCGCGATATCAGCAGATTGCTTGCCTATACCATTTAATACCGCACAGGTATCGCCATCAAATCCCATTTCGGAGCTGGTGTAACCAATTTCTTTAATGGTGCCTCGAACCACTTCTTCCAAATCAACCCAAGCCGAAGTTGTGATTTCTCCAGCAACAATCACCATGCCGGTTTTAATCATGGTTTCGCAGGCGACCCGAGCGTTGGAATCCTGTTTAAGAATTGAATCTAAAACGGCGTCTGAAATCTGATCTGCAATCTTATCGGGGTGACCTGCGGAGACAGATTCAGAAGTGAATTGGTAGTTAGTTGACATGTGTGGCCTCAGCTGTGAATAGGTTGCTACTGAAAAAATAGGTGGGAAGTGTAATCAACCTTGCAAGATTGTGCCACTTCATGCTGACAGAATGATGTGTGGTTCACACTGTTGGCGGTAGTCCTGTTAG
>CAZUAW010000232.1:1374-4112 GCA_964618535.1 uncultured Thiotrichales bacterium | reverse complement strand
TACTAAAGGTTCACTACTAAAGGTTCACTACTAAAGATTTAATCGTTCTTTTCATCACCTAAACTTTACTGCCGGATTCTCCGGCGGTAAAAACATCACTCAGTTTCTATTGTTACGTGTTCATAGTTTTCGGGCACAGTGAATAGTTGTTGATCAACTGACTTGGTTTCAAAGTCTATTAGGCTGCGACTGTAGCCACGAAAATCCCACTCCCGTAGCGGAAATCCTTTTTCAAGGTGTTGCGTGGGTTCAAAAATAAAATTCACTAACATACATTTTTGCTGTAGCTCTACAGGTGTGTGCCCCAGACTTTTAGCGTGTTGGCGCGACATGATGCTGAGATATTCGCGCATAGCATCGACTGCTTGTTGATTTAATCCAGGAATAGAAATAACGTCATAACAGGATTTCTCGTCTGTGGAATAGGTGGTATGAATGGGTTTGATATCCCGAAAAGTGGGCATGTCAGATGTATCGTTGCTGGACTTTATTACTTTAGGCCTGGTGGCTAAGACGGATGGAGACTTACCCGCATTAAACTGGTAGTACGATTGGCTTTCGTGATTAATACTGTAGACCACAGATTCTTTTCGGTTAAGTAATAAATAATCGTCAGTGTCATTGCCTTCATCCATTCTCATAAAGTCAGGCGTGACAATCATTCTTACAGGGTAAGGTTCTATACCTTTTTCCTGCTCTACAAAATGTAACACCAGAGGAGTTTGTTGCTCGGATGGTTGGTTTTTTCCACAGCCAAATATGCTGAGGGTTATGAGTAATGTGATTAATTGTTTCATTATTTTAATGCTTTGAGTTGATCCAGTTCCTGTTGAGTAAAACCAGCCTGTAGTCTGGCTTCAAAATTTAATTTTCCGCGTACTGGTCCCGGAAAGTGTTGAGTGACTAGCTGTATAAATTCGTCTTGAGGGTTCAAGCCTTTTTGGTCGCAGGCGTAATTAAACCAGCGGTTTCCAATTGCAACATGACCAATTTCATCGGTATATATGACTTTTAAAATTTCGGCAGTTTCTTTATCGCCAACCTGTAACAGTTTGCTGATCATACCGGGGGTGACATCCAGGCCGCGAGCTTCAAAAACTTTTGGCACGAGAGCCATGCGTTCGAGTAAATTGTTCTCAGTCCGTACTGCCATATCCCAGAGACCATTGTGTGCGGGGAAGTCTCCGTATTGATAGCCGTAGTCGTTGAGTCGTTGCTGTAACATTTGAAAATGCCGAGCCTCTTCAACTGCAACGCTAAGCCACTCTTGATAATACGCTTCGGGTAATTCACGAAATCGATACACAGCATCGAGCGCAAGGTTTATCGCATTAAACTCAATGTGCGCAAGCGCGTGAATAAATGCACCTCGACCTTCATCGGTTGTTAACTTCCGCTTGGGGACATCATGCGGAGATACCTGTAGTGGTTTGGCTGGACGGCCAGGTACAGGGATTGACTCGACTGGAATATCATCAAACAAACTCAGTTTATGTTGATTAAATTGACTCTGGGTAAAGTTAGTTAAATGCTGTTTCTCGTTAATATCACGACACAGTAGCGCAGTGAGAGAGGATTGATGAACTGATTCTGACATTATTTTTATTACTAGAGTTTTGTCATTTCTAAAATCGCACAACCATGATCGCAGCCATAATTGTTACTGATTTTTTCATCTGATAACGGCGTGTTTTCGTGCAGGTCACCAGCGTCATCGACATAGGAAAATTGGTCAAGCTGGTAGTGTTTGGAAAATACACTGAGCAGGTAAGATAAACTGAAAATTCGGTGCGCATTAAATTCTATGCGTTGTGGCCCCATTGGCGCAGAAAAATAAAATTTTCCACCAGGTTTCAACGCTTTGCGTAGCGAATCCAATCCCTTGAGATGCCCGTAGGCATCAATGGTATCGCCATAGCGACCTAGACCGAAGTGTTCTATAGCATGGAGGCTGGAAATAGAATCGGTGTAATCGTACAGGTGTTCTGACAGTTGCATAAAATCGGCTTGAACAGAAGTAATGTTTTTTACTTTAGATTGATTACTGCGAATATCGAAAATTTCTACTTCACGAAAAACCGCCAGATGTGCAACAAACCCATCGGTTCTTGAGCCTACATCAACGTGTTTTTCTGGTTGATTGGCATATATTCTTCTCGCAACCAATAGATCCTGATGAAAATAGTGACCTGACAGGGTGCCGCTGCTATCGCTGCGCTCTTTATAAATCGGTTTTAAACGGCTAATGGGGAAATCAGCATCACCATCGAGCTGTTCTTTAATCTTTTGTAAGTCGTGCTTAAACCACTGATGGTAAGCGCGACGTAAAAAATGTAATTTCATGCTGGTTTTTTCATGTTAATTGTACGATACGAATTATATCGTCTTTAACATCAAAACTGGCTTTAGGGTAGGCTTTGTTAATGATCGATTTAATTTCGTCTATGGTCGAATATCCCTGTTCTCCAACAAACATTCTTGCATCATCAATTAGCAAAACAAATTGATCGAGGCTACTGGCGATGATAGTAGCCAGCTCTTCATCGACAGGGCATTCTTTATCCGCAAGAGCCGTAACACCGCCAGAGTAGTGTCCATCTAACCAGAATAGCGGCACGCCAATAATATCATTTAGAACTTCAATCAGCCGAATGCCACTGTCACCCTGCAACAGATGAACCTTATTTTGATTGGCAAATGCTTGTTTCGCAGCGTTATATAACTCGTCACTTAATTCG
>CAZUAW010000232.1:0-1274 GCA_964618535.1 uncultured Thiotrichales bacterium | reverse complement strand
TTAATTCGCTTTGAAGGAGGCGGTGGAGAACCTTTTTTTAACCATCGCTTATAGGCATGTTGAAAGCGAATTTTTTTAATAAAACTAGACATAACAACTACACTCTTATCCATTCGGCGGGGATGATTCCCTGCGTAATATGCTGAACACTTTCACTCAGTCCCCAGTGCTTGGGCGCGACGACTTTTTTGTCTTTGGCGTTACCGAGCCATGCGCCCCACCAAGAAAATGTGCTATTGGCGATAATATGGTGATGACACATTGACAACAACCGCTGATCTTCGACGCCGGAGTGTACCCCATCCACAAACAACAGTGGATAGTCGCTACTATAAAATTTCTCTTTGACCCATGTCATATCATCACTAAAAATGACAAATGTTGAGTTTTGAGAAGACAATAACCTCATGGCAGTATCGTAATAATCCATCGGCATGACTTGAAACATGCTTTTCACTTTGCGAGATAAATAATCACCCCGTCTAATATGCATGGAAATTGGGCATTCAAGCATCGTGATTTTATCAGCAAACTCTGCTGCTGAAGGACTCATCAGCGTCTGTAATGTTAATTCCTGACGAATAATATTCTGCTGTGTTTTAAAGTAATCTTCGTTTTGCCAATAGCCATCCAGATAGGCAGGTGAATCCAGCGTAGACAGTAACTTTGAGTTTTCCGGCGCTTCTTTTATGCAATAGCGATCAGGATGTACGGCATTTGATTTTAGTAGCTTGCGAAATAGCTTTCGATAAATTGGGCTGGATTGCGCTTTTCCTGCCATCCAATCGAGCTGCTTAATTTTTAGCTCAGCGCGGGGTTGTGAGCAAAACTGATTCAAGTCGCGAAAGCTTGCAACAGGTAGAGATACGGCAAATTGATCTAGCTGCCATGGCCGACGCGCATGCCACTGACTATGCTGAATATCCAGCTTAACATTCGCACCGGTTTGTAGCTGTAATGCCTTCGCACAGGCGTACTGAAACATCTGGTTACCCAGGCCTCCAGTGACTCTGACAAGAATATCTGTTTGCTGTGAATGCTCAGTGCTATTTATTGGCGGATGCATTAACTGACGAATATTTTCGCTGTATGACCTGGAAGCACGGAATTATGGAGAGAAACCCATGGATATGCCAGCTTGGGCGCAAAGAGTCGCGGCAGTGATAGAAAATATAGAATCCCTCTACTAAACTATATTATATCTACCATTACTCTTCTGCGTAGACCTTGTAGATTAAGTGGCAAGAGGAGAGACATATCAGGAGAACGAAATG
>CAZUAW010000231.1:0-4136 GCA_964618535.1 uncultured Thiotrichales bacterium | reverse complement strand
TCTTAGTTCCGGGCGCTTCTTTGTCGTATATTACGAGCTTGAGAGTGACTCGCAGTGGCGCTGCATAGGTTGCACCGCGCATTTGGCACTCGTATACATCAAACACTGGCTCGCCTAGACGGTAAGTCACATATTGCAGCTCAACGTAACCGGTGTAGCTGACAATAGGGAATACAGAATTAAATGCACCATGGAGACCACGATTTACGCGATCCTTTAGCGGCACATCCGTTTGCAAATATTTGCGATAGGAATCGAGTTGCATTGACAGCAGAAAAGGCACCTCAAGCGCAGAACCGCGCTTGCTGAAGTCTTTACGAATACGTTTTTTCTCAGTAAAACTATAAGCCATTAACACAACCTCTTAATCGGCAGCCCAACGAGCAGCCAGATCTTCTCTACCAATTCACACAAACAGCAAAAGGCCGGCGTCTTTTCGACACCAGCCCTTGCTACTAACAACTACTAATACAGCTCAAGAACAGCGTTACTTAAGCTCGACAGTAGCACCAGCTTCTTCAAGCTGCTTTTTCAGATCTTCAGCGTCACCCTTGGAAGCGGCTTCTTTAATAGTAGAAGGAACGCCTTCAACCATATCTTTCGCTTCTTTGAGACCAAGACCAGTCGCGCCGCGAACAACCTTGATAACACCAATCTTCTTCTCGCCAAAACTGGTCATTACAACATCAAACTCGTCCTTTTCAGCAGCAGCTTCTTCACCGCCACCAGCGCCACCAGCAGGAGCAGCCGCAACGGCTGCCGCAGCTGAAACGCCAAACTTTTCTTCCATATCAGAGATCAGATCAACGACCTCCATTACACTCATATTTGCAATTGCATCAAGAATATCTTCTTTGGCTACAGCCATGATAGTTCTCCAAATAAATAACTAACAACGAATCATTAAAAAAAATTAAACTTATACCGACTCTTTCTGGTCACGGACTGCAGCAACAGTACGCACTAGCTTTCCGGGTACCTCGTTCATCGTGCGGGTTAACTTCTCTACCGGTGCCATCATCAGCGCCATGAGCATGCTCACAGCCTGATCGTAGGTCGGAAGATCCGCCAAACGCTTGATATCAGAGGGATCAACTAATTCACCACCAATCGCGATCAGCTTTGGAACAAGCAGCTCGTGATCTTTAGCAAAGTCTTTGATTACCCGTGCCGCACCACCAGGATCTTCCTGAGAGAATGCCAGCATTAATGGGCCGGTAAGACCGTCCCGCATGCATTCAAACTCAGTCCCTTCCAGGGCACGACGAGCTAGAGAATTTTTCACCACCCGCAAATAAACACCACCATCACGCGCCTTGGCACGCAACTCAGTGAGGTCATCTACAGACATTCCGCGATACTCAGACGCAATAGCGGAATGGGCTTGTGCCGCAACCGCAGCGACCTCGGAGACAACTTGCTTTTTGCCCTCAAGATTTAATGCCACGATAAGCTCTCCAGTTGTAACGACTTTCACCGTTACGTTTAATAAAAGCAACTGAACAAAAAATGCTCAACTACCACTTGCGGCGTCACCAGGTCGAAAAAATCCGGGTTTCACCATCTGCGCAGGCTGGGAACCACCCCATTAAGCGCTAGCTCTAAACAACAAGCCGCACACCTACGGTCTACGATGACTGCCTTAAAAAAAGTAAGACAGATCAAAGTCGTTTTGCCACCTAAATTAGATAGCTTCCAAAGAGGCCTTCTCTACTGCAACAGCAGGCCCCATTGTGGATGATATAAATAGCTTTTTAATGTAAACACCTTTCGCTGAAGCTGGCTTAGCTTTTACCAAATCAAGCATCAAAGCTTCTAGGTTTTCAGCCAGCTTGCTCGCTTCAAAGCTCACATTACCAATAGGACAATGAACAATTCCGCCTTTATCAGCTCTGTAACGAACCTGACCAGACTTGGCATTTTTCACAGCGTTTGCAACATCTGCTGCAACGGTTCCAACTTTAGGGTTAGGCATCAGCCCTCGGGGACCAAGAATCTGGCCCAGCTGACCCACTACGCGCATCGCATCTGGCGAAGCGATCACAACGTCAAAATCCATATTGCCTTTTTTGACCTCTTCAGCAAGATCTTCCATGCCGACAATATCTGCTCCAGCATCTTTCGCTTTATCTACATTTTCGCCCTGAGTAAAAACGGCAACACGAACATCTTTACCAGTACCGTTTGGCAATACCGTAGAACCACGAACAACCTGGTCAGATTTACGCGGATCAACACCTAAATTGACACAAACATCAACAGATTCGGTAAATTTGGTACCCGCGACTTCTGTCACCAAAGCCGCCGCATCAAGTGCCGGATACAATTTACCTTCTTCAATTTTTTCGCGTGCAGCGCGCATACGCTTAGTCATCTTAGCCATTACACAACACCCTCAGTTTCGATACCCATGCTACGAGCACTGCCCGCAATCGTCCGAACTGCTGCATCCATATCGGCTGCCGTCAAATCCGGCTCTTTTGTTTTAGCGATTTCTTCAAGCTGCTCGCGCGTTACCTTGCCAACCTTATCGGTGTGCGGCGTTCCGCTACCACTTTTGATGCCAGCTGCTTTTTTCAATAAAATTGAAGCGGGAGGCGTCTTGGTAATAAAGGTAAAACTACGATCACTGAAAACAGAGATCACAACGGGAACAGGCATACCCTTTTCGAGCTTATCTGTCTTGGCGTTAAACGCCTTACAGAATTCCATAATGTTCACGCCGTGCTGACCCAATGCAGGACCAACAGGTGGACTCGGGTTTGCCGCGCCTGCAGGAACCTGCAGCTTGATGTACGTTTCTAACTTCTTAGCCATGATCACTCCAAAACAATGGGTTCAAACGCATCACTCAGAAAATCCGGTCATGCTCCCCGACACATAATATGTCGATCCGAAACTGACAACCGCCAGCTCCGGCATAAATAAATCAAATCCTAGTCAGATTTCTCAACCTGATGAAACTCCAACTCAACCGGCGTGGAACGTCCAAATATTTGCACCGCCACCAACACCCGACTTCTGTCATAGTTAACTTCTTCGATAACACCATTAAAATCATTGAACGGCCCATCGGTAACCCGCACAACCTGACCAACATCGAACAAAACCTTAGGCTGCGGCTTATCCACACCCTCTTGAACACGATTAAGAATGAGATCAGCTTCTTTATCCGTAATCGGCGCAGGCTTATCTTTAGTGCCACCAATAAAACCAAGCACTTGCGGCACATCTTTAACCAAATGCCAAGTATCTTCATTCATATCCATCTGCACCAGCACGTAGCCTGGGAAGAATTTCCGCTCACTGCGACGCTTCTTACCTTCGCGCATTTCGACGACTTCTTCGGTCGGAACCAGAATATCGCCAAATGAATCTGTCATGCCAAAACGCTCAATTCGCTCAACCATTGAACGCTGAACTTTTGCCTCGTAGCCAGAATAGGCGTGAACCACATACCAATGCATTGCCACGTTAACCTCCACCCAACAACAGCTTCACAACCCAGCCGAGCAGCTTGTCCACAAAGAATAGAAAAATACCAACAATTACCACCAGAACCATGACGATTAAAGTCGTCTGAAAAGCTTCCTGACGTGTTGGCCAAACCATTTTCCGAACCTCAGTACGCGCATTCTTCATAAAACCTAGCAATGTGCGACCACGATTCGAAGTCGCGGCAATACCAATTGCAACAGCCGCTGCAGCCAGTAAACCGAGTACTCGGTACAAGTTTGATTGATCTGAATAGTAGTAAAACCCAACAACACCGAGCGCTAGTATGACCAGCGCCAGAAGGAGTTTAACTGTATCCATACCAGATGAACTGGTATCTGCGTTACTGCTAGCCATTAAGTGGTTAACCTAGTTACCTTTATGCAAATGGCAGGCCAGGAGGGACTCGAACCCCCAACCTGCGGTTTTGGAGACCGCTGCTCTACCAGTTGAGCCACTGGCCTAAATGCACGCTTTATTTCGCTTGCCGACGAACAAGTGAACCATCATCGTCAAACGGAATACTGTAAAGAAAACAAAGCAGCGACAGAAATTATCTGTCGCTGCTCGATGAAGCGGGGCAGGATATCACTCAATAACCTTAGAGACAACACCCGCACCTACGGTACGACCACCTTCGC
>CAZUAW010000230.1:0-4140 GCA_964618535.1 uncultured Thiotrichales bacterium | reverse complement strand
CGCGTTTTGACGGTAAATTTTTTGTTGCAGTCAAAACAACTGGCATTTATTGCCGTCCCATTTGCCCTGCCAGAGTTCCCAAAGAGGAAAATGTGGAATATTTCACTCACGCTCATCAAGCAGCACAAAACGGCTATCGACCTTGTTTACGTTGTCGCCCGGACAGCGCGCCCGGATCTCCTATGTGGAAAGGTGTCGATACGACTTTAGAGCGAGCAAAACGTCTGATTGATGAAGGCGCGCTGGAGCATGGGGATTTAGTCGCGTTATCCGCACGACTGGGTATTACGGATCGTTATTTGCGTAAGATTTTCGATCAGTATCTGGGGATATCACCAAAATCCTATGCGTTATTTCGTCAATGCGAATTTGCAAAGAATTTATTGCATCAGACAACATTATCAATCACCGATATCGCATTCGCCTCAGGCTTTAACAGTATTCGACGTTTTAATGATTGCTTTAAAAAGCAGCTTTTAATGAGCCCGTCACAAATCAGAAAACAGAAATCCACAACGAATAATGCGGTCTCTCTAAAGCTCTATTATCGCCCTCCTTATCATTGGCAACATTTACAGGCTTTCTTTGCTGCACGGATGATTGAAGGGCTAGAATGGGTTGATGAAAAATCCTACGGACGCACTTATACCTGGCAAACTCCGCAGGGAAGCTGTAAAGGTGAATTCACTGCGACTCATAATAAAAAGCAACATCGCTTTGACGTTCAAATTGAAATTGATAATGTCCATTTACTCAAACCCGTTGTTGCTAATATTCGCCGTTTACTGGATCTGGATACTGATAGTGAAACAGTTGATCAATGTTTAAAATTCGCAGGGTTTTATCACACAATTTCAGGGTTAAGGTTGCCAGGTATATGGAGCGTTTTTGAAGCTGGAATCCGTGCTATTTTGGGACAACAAATTTCGGTAGTCGCCGCACGCAATCTGGTGAAACGCACCACCGATGAGTTAGGAGAGAAAAAGATCGGTACGAAAGCCTCAAACAATAAACTCTATTTCCCAACGCTTAATAGTATCGCCGCATCAGATTTTTCTTTTATTAAAATACCTGGCAGACGTAAACAAACACTGAGCGATTTAGCCAGACACCATCTGGATCACTCTGTATTTGATAATAGTGCTGATCCGAACGACTGGCTTGCGATAAAAGGGATTGGCCCCTGGACAACGGACTATGCCAAAATGCGGGGGCTAAGTGATCCTGATATTTATTTAGGCGGAGATCTGGGTGTGAAAAAAGCGCTGAAAAATTCGATGAAAACAGAACAGGACGGCTTCAACATGCAAGACGTTCAGGCCGCAGCGCCTTTTCGCAGCTATCTTACTTTCCAGCTTTGGAACACATTATCATGAGTCTAAGCAGCTTTGATCACACCACAATTTCAACCTTTGATTCTTTATCTAACGAGAATAGAGCAGATGAAAATACGCTGGTTTGCACAAAACTGAACACACCCTTTGGAGAGCTATTGGCAGGCGCATCTGAGAAAGGAATCTGTTTGCTGGAATTTACTGATACCGGACGACTTGAGTTTCAAATCCCACGTTTGGAGAAAAATTATTCATGCAAAGTCGTTAATGGAAATAGTCCTTACTTTGTCCAACTCAGCCCCCAACTCATTGCCTATTTTCAAGGAGAAAAAAAATGTTTCCCCGATATTCCCTTAGACTTAAAAGGAACCGAATTTCAAATGCAAGCCTGGGAAGCATTACGCGCCATTCCGTATGGAGAAACACGTTCTTACCAACAACAAGCGCAAGCTATTCACAAACCCAAAGCGGTACGAGCAGTTGCCAGCGCTAATCGAAATAATCGTATCAGTATCCTCATTCCCTGCCATCGTGTGATTGGAAAGAACGGAAAAATGGCAGGTTATGGTGGGGGTATTTGGCGTAAAGAATATTTGTTGAAACTGGAAGGCGCTATCTCTGCTCAGTAACTTCATCGCTTTTAATTATCACACACTGGAAATTGCGTATGACTGTTTACCAAAGTATTTTCCTGTATTGGAATACTGCTATCTTCGATTTCATTTCCGTAGATGTCTGTAATTCTCAATGTCACCGGCCCTGAGCCGAGACCATTTTCTGCAACGAAGTAATTATAGTTTTTTCGGGGAATTAGCTGGTATTGGTTATTTGATATCAATGCTTCCAATTTTTCGATTCGATGCCGATGATTTCTGACTTGAATGGCTACCCACCATTGATTACTGCCCGATTTAAATTGATATTGGACTGGTGCCAGTGCATCACAAGGTATTTCGCTCCAAGTAATATCTACTCGACCTTGATTAGGGTTGGCAATTTTTGTAAAAGCCGCTTCACTCAAATCCAGATCACCTGGAAGACATTCCGGACAACGGTCAATCACTTTCACCACCACTTCTCCGCTTGGGCCAGATACCGCAAGACAGGTTCCACAAGCGATTGAATCTGCATATTGAGCATCATTAATCGCTGCGATCATTAAGTCTCCTGGAACTGGCAAGCTACAGTTTCCTAGCTCACCCAGTTCATAAAAAGTCGCCTCACCTTGCTGTGATTTGAATAGGGGTGGATTTAACGTTGGACAGGTGGCAGTTAAATTATTCTCAAGCGAGGTATCGCTGTTTTCCACCGCTGATGTGCCAACAGGGTTAAGCTCTGCCTCTGGGCCAGAAGCGCTTCCGCCGCCACAAGCAGAAAGGATGCAGATAAAAATTGTTAGCAGTAATTTATTCATGAGGTAACGCTTGTATCAGTGGTCGCATTGCGATTGGTGATCTCGGTTAAAGTTTATCACTCAAATATTTTTGTATTTGCTCCACTCCCCTTTCTAGTTTTTCCATCCCGGTAGTATAGGCAAACCGCATATAGTGTTCTGCTCGCTCGGTACAAAAATCCGCACCTGGCGTTACACAGACACCGGCTATATTTAATAAACTTTTCGCCAGCGCATCACTGTTGGGACTCAGCGTTGAACTATCAGAAAACAAATAAAATGCACCTTCCGGCTTTACTGGGAATTTAAATCCCAAATTCTCCAGCGCGGGATGTAGAAAATCCCGTCGTTTTTTAAAACGCTCCCGCCGTTCATCCAACAACGTTCGCGTTTCTGGTTTGAATGCTGCCAGAGCAGCGTGCTGGGCAGGCGTTGGTGCAGCAAGAAACAAATTTTGTGCAAGTTTGTCGAGTTCTGGAATGGCATCTGGTGGTGCGATTAACCAGCCCAGACGCCAACCTGTCATACCAAAATATTTGGAGAAGCTATTCACCACGAATACGTCCTCACCCAAAGACGCTGCACTGCGTTCATCCACTCCGTAGGTCAG
The DNA here is from genome assembly GCA_964618535.1 of uncultured Thiotrichales bacterium. Lineage (GTDB taxonomy): Bacteria > Pseudomonadota > Gammaproteobacteria > UWMA-0217 > UWMA-0217 > HyVt-560. The sequence goes on along the minus strand of CAZUAW010000230.1, from coordinate 803 downwards.
CCCCTGGTAGATTTCATCGACGATAAGATGCCCATGTTGCGCCCGCACAAATTCGTGCATGTTAGCGAGGGTTTTGAGGGGGATAACTTGCCCCGTTGGGTTTGAAGGTGTCGTCAGTAAGGCGGCGCGAGTCTTGCCGGGTTCCCAGTGATTGCAGAGGCCTTCGAGGGTTAACTGGAAGTTTGTTTCAGCAATCGGCACGCTGATGGGACACCCGCCGTAGAGCCAGGTGAAATTTCGATTGCAGGGGTAGCCGGGGTCCGTCATCAGTACTGAATCACCGGGGTTGACGAGTAAAGCCATCAACAGTTGTAGCGCGCCCGATGCGCCCGGAGTCACCACCACACGCTCGGGTGAGAGTTCGATTTGATAGCGATCAGCGTAATATTGTGCAATGGCTTCACGCAGTTCGGGCAGCCCTAGCGCGGGAGTGTAAAACGTCTTGCCATCCGACAGTGCTTGATGCCCGGCAGCTAAAATCGCGGGCGGGGTCGGAAAATCCGGCTCACCAACTTCCATGTGAACGATCTCGCGCCCCTGAGCTTCGAGCGCCCGTGCTTCTGCGAGTAATCTCATGACGTGAAAAGGCTGAATATTTTCAAGCCTGTGAGCGTAGGGATTCATTCGATTGGTCTTGTTGGGGATTTGTTAGAATGTTACATGAATGTGATAGCAATCGTGCATTCATACGTATCGAAATTAAAACAGCCTACTGAAATTTTAGTGCTCGATAATTTGAGTAAAAAAAATACCCCGGCAATTACGCACGGGGTATTTATATTCCAGTCACTAAAAGTCAGATT
>CAZUAW010000229.1:0-4140 GCA_964618535.1 uncultured Thiotrichales bacterium | reverse complement strand
TCGATATTATCCAGCGCTTTGTCAATCGCGTTGTTAATCGCAATTTCATCATCTTGGCTTGGTCGAGACAAAACATAATCGGCTACTTTATTTCGATCACCAGGGTGATCTATTCCAAAACGTAAACGCCAATAATCTTTCGTAATTTGCGCATGTAAATCGCGCAGACCATTATGCCCACCATGACCACCCGATTTTTTTAACCGTACTATTCCAGCCGATAGGTCTAGCTCATCATAGGCTACCAATGTTTGATCAGCAGGTATCTTATAAAAAGAACTGAGTTGATGCGCCGCTAGGCCACTGCGATTCATAAAGGTTGATGGCTTTAACAACCACACTGACTGCCCAGCAATAGTTGCTTTGGCAACCTCAGCTGAAAACTTAGTCTCTGCTTTAAAACTAGCGCCAACATGATTTGCCAACGCATCAATAAACCAAAACCCGGCATTGTGCCGGGTTTTGGAGTATTTATCGCCAGGATTACCCAAGCCAATAATTAATGATATTGCCATACTAGATCAAACGAAGAGCTATCTTATTCAGACGCATCATCCGCTTTATCATCACTAGATTTCGCATCATCACCTTCTGTTTCAGGAGCTTCTGGAGCCACATCTTCAATAACCTCTTCAGCTTTAGGCGATACAATTGAAACGATCGGCTGATCGTGATCTTCACCATAAGAGAGCTGTGTTGATATAACGCCTTCAGGTAGTTTAATGCTTGATAAGTGTAATGAGTCACCCAGCTTTAGATCGGCTAAGTCAACTTCAATAAACTCAGGAAGAACACCTGGCAAACAGGTGATTTCAATATCAACTGCATTACGCATTATTTGACCACCTTCCAGCTTAACACCGTGTGCGGTTTCTTCATTAAGGTAATGAAGTGGCAAGACTACGGTCATTTCCACATCATCACGTACACGCTGTAAATCAACATGAAGGACAAAAGGCTTAGCGGGATGACGTTGCAAGTCACGTAAGAAAACTTTTTGCTGCTTCCCTTCTAGTGTTAACTCGATAATTGCAGCGTAGAAAGATTCTTCTTGTAAGTTACGCATTAACTGATTTTCTTTCAAAGTTAATGACCATGCAGGACGACCTGCGCCGTATAAAACGGCTGGGATTTTATTTACGCGACGTAGGCGGCGGCTCGCACCCTTACCTGAATCTTCGCGCATTTCTGCTTCTAAACTATATTTCGCTGACATTGAATGTCTCCAACTAAAATTAACAGAACTTTCGTTCTAGTCATACTCTTAAAAAAGTGCAAAACTCGCGACCAAGTTTTGCACGTATAAAAGCTTTAACAATCAGCTTGTTAAAGCTTAATCTTGTACCACATGAGCAAACAACTCACTCACTGACTCTTCCCTATTAATACGTGAAATCGTATCTGCCAAAATATCGGCAACGGAAAGCTGGCGGATTTTAACACACTTTTGCGCACTTTCACTTAAAGGTATTGAATTAGTTACAACCACTTCATCGAACATAGAATTATTTATGTTATTTATGGCAGGACCAGAAAAAACAGGATGTGTTGCATAGGCAATCACTTTATCTGCGCCGTGTTCTTTTAATGCTTCAGCGGCATGACACAAGGTACCGGCTGTGTCGACGAGATCATCAATCAAGACACAAGTTTTACCTTTCACATCACCAATGATATGCATTACCGCTGAAACATTAGGCTCTGGTCGACGCTTATCAATAATAGCTAGCCCAGAACCACCTAGGCTTTTTGTCATAGCGCGTGCCCGAACCACACCACCAACATCAGGCGAAACAACCGTTAGGTTATCGTAGTCTTTTTCAATAATATCGGTAAGTAGCACGGCTGATGCATAAATATTATCAACCGGAAGATCAAAAAACCCTTGAATTTGATCTGAGTGTAAATCAATCGTTAAGACACGGTCAACACGACTCGTTGACAACATATCTGCAACAAGTTTTGCCGAAATTGGCACACGGCGCGAACGAACACGACGGTCTTGGCGGGCATAGCCAAAATAAGGTATAACAGCCGTAATTCGGGCAGCCGATGCACGATAGAGTGCATCCACCATAATCAATAATTCCATTAAATTATTGTTAGTGGGTGCGCAAGTTGGCTGAATAACAAAAACATCCCGCCCTCTTACATTCTCAAGAATCTCAATATGCGACTCTCCATCGCTAAATTCAGTGACGGTGCAATTCCCTAACGGAATATTGAGTAATTCGGAAATTTCATGGGAAAGTTCTGGATTAGCATTTCCAGAAAAAAGCATCATCCTGTCTAGCTCTGACATGATCAATCTCTATAGAAAATAAGGATTTGATGCACTGCAAGCGTCTTACTAGTCGTAAAACAGATTCCAATGCATCAATAAATTGGCTGGGACGGTAGGGTTCGAACCTACGCATGCTGAGATCAAAACCCAGAGCCTTACCACTTGGCGACGTCCCAATATTTTTTCTAAATCTACAACATTACATTCAACTTAAAGCATTCAATGCGCTAAATACCTCAATAAAGGTGAATTATTAACACCTTTTGCTACAAAGCCTTGCCATTGTTCAGGCAACTTATCTAAGACTTGTTGAGCGTGTTTCTTTTCATCAAAAACTGCAAATAGGCAACTGCCTGTACCTGTCAAACGTGTTACTGAGAATTGTGATAACCAATGGATTGCTTGATCAATCTCAGGGTATTTTTTTCTCACCACTTTCTCAAAAACATTGTCTAGCTTAGCGTCGTTCACATTGCATTCTAGAAAGCGCGCTATTGTGATAGTTTCGCTATCTCGTGTCAATGATTTATCTGCAAAAATTTCAGCCGTAGAAACAAAAATATTAGGGTGAATCACTAAAAACCATTTCTCGTCTAATAGCACTGGGGTTAGAGCCTCCCCTACACCTTCTGCCCACGCCGAATGACCCTCAACAAATAGAGGCACATCAGCCCCAAGTTGCAACCCAAGTTCAGTAAGTTCGGCCACGGTTAAACCACATTCCCATAGCGAATTTAATCCATGCAGTACCGTTGCAGCATCAGAACTTCCGCCACCAATACCACCCCCAATTGGCAAATGCTTTTCTATCGAAATATTTACACCATAGCCGGATTGCGTTTTCTCCTTCAACAACTTAGCGGCACGTACACAAAGATCAGACTCTTCTGGCACTTGATCTAAACCTTTTATTCTCTGAATATTTCCATGAGTAGTTCGATCCAAAGTGATTTCATCGGAATAGTCAAGGATTTGAAAAACGGTTTGCAGTAAGTGATATCCATCATCACGACGACCCGTAATATGTAAAAATAAATTAAGTTTTGCGGGTGCTGGGAGCGTCAAACTTGGCAAAAGTTACAGCCCTCGCCACTGCTTTGCGATCATTTTTAAATACAAACTGTCTTTATCACGCGTAATCACGACTTTGCGGGGCATTGCATCAAAACGATTACTCAAATAACGCGAATAACTTATTTTCCAGCCAGCTTGATAAATGACTTGTGGCCGACCTTGTGCATCTAGCGTTAGTTTATCTACTTTATACTGAGGCGATGATAAACCACGCACCCAGTACTGCATGCCTTTTAAAGGTAGCTGCACGCCTGACTGACGCTGGAGCAAACGCTCTTCATCGGTATCTCGGTAGGTTCTCCCATCACTTGATAAAAGGGAAACCTGCTGAGGTTTCTTATCCAACTTCGCAATGATTGCACCCGTTAAAGGGTTTTTAATCTGCATTTGATAATTATTGATGTTTCGCTGGTTCCAGTTCAAACCAAAGTTCCAATGATCTTCACGATAACGTAAAACGATTTTGCTAATTAACGTCCAGTTTGGCTTTTTAGCGAGTTGTTGTTGGCGCATTTTCCATGCGGTATTTTTATCCGCTGTTTGAACAAGTGGATTTTTGGCAGGTGCAACGTTTCGATTTTGAGAGCAAGCTGATAACAACAAGCTAGTAATTACACTAAGTAGAACGATCCAGCGCTTATTCATATTTTGACCCCTAATATTTTTATTACCAAAGTCTAACAAACTTTAAGCAGAAGAAATATTACAAGTTTAATTCTTTTTGAGGCCTTTGCACGAGTCGGTGGCGAAAGAAAAATCGGGTGAAATTTTACTGATTGAGG
>CAZUAW010000228.1:0-4153 GCA_964618535.1 uncultured Thiotrichales bacterium | reverse complement strand
TTGCATGAATTACACGAGTTCTCACTTATCTATTGATTCCACAGGAAATTCTTTTAACTTGCCCGTAATCACCGATACGAGACGCGTGAAAACAATTCCCCGTGAAAACAATATCTTAAGCGATATTCTCATGAGCTCATGCAATATCCGGTCTAAAAAGTAGCAACTTAACAGGTGTCACTCATGGATAAATCGTTACAGAAAAAACTCGTCGGCGCGGCAGTGCTCATTGCTCTGGTGGTTATTTTCCTACCCATGCTACTGGACGGTGGAAAAGACAACGAATCACTGAGTATGCAAGTAGAGATTCCGGAAAAACCGGTTTATCAAGTTCCCAATCGGTTACAACAACCAGCCGCTCTGCCGGTCGTACCCCAGCCAGATATTGACCCATCGTCAGTTGCCGTTGCCCAACCGCTCACCGCGGGTCAGCCGCAGATTTCAAGCCAACCCCAAATTGCGAAGATTGAAGCACTCCCTGCCGTCAATGAGCCTGTGGTAAAGCCCGCCAAAAAACTCGGTTCAATCAAGCCAAAAGTTACCCAGGCTAAGGTTAGCAAACCGAAGAAAAAACCGGCAGCTAGTGCTGCTGCCAAAGCGGGAAAAGGTGCCGGTTATGTTGTTCAAGTGGGCAGCTTTAGTCAGGAATCCAATGCGGCGGCGCTCAAAGATAAGCTGGCGGCATCTGGTTTTCCCGCATTTGTGCAGACCGCAGCCATTGGTAGCAAATCAATTTACCGCGTCAAAGTGGGTCCGCGCCCCAGTCGGGATGATGCAGATCAACTGCGTTTGCGTTTGATAGATAAAGCCAGCGTAGAAGGCATTATTGTTGCGCATCCTTAGGCGTCTCTAAAAGTAGAATTATGATTTCCTTATTTTTCTTAAATTAAATAAAACAAGAGTTTAAATTATGCATTGGGTAGATATTGTTGTACTGGTCATTATTGCGTTGTCCATTATTATCGGATTATTTAGAGGTTTAATTCGTGAAGCATTGTCACTGGCAACCTGGATTCTTGCAATCTGGGTAGGTCTGACTTTTGCTGATCAGGTCGCGGCTAAATTACCTTTTTCACTGGGTAGCGATACCGTTCAGGCAGTTGCTGCTTTTGGCATTATTTTTATCATCATATTAATTATCGGTGCAATTATTAATTACCTTGCCGGACAGTTAATTGATAAAACTGGTTTAAGCGGCACTGATCGTATGCTTGGCTTGGTGTTCGGATTATTGCGCGGTTGTTTAATTATTGCCATTTTGGTGTTACTGGCATCGCTGACTAATATGCCTAATGAGGATTGGTGGAAAGATTCTCTCACACTGCCTTATTTTGATGATATTGCCGCCTGGTTAAAAGGATTTTTACCGCCATCTCTGGCAGAAAAATTTAACTGATCCGGTTTATTTTATGTGTGGAATTATTGGCATCGTAGGTCATAGTCCTGTTAATCAGCATCTTTATGATGGACTGACTGTTTTGCAACATCGCGGTCAAGACGCGGCCGGTATTTTAACCTGCGCAAATAATCGTTTTTACTTGCGTAAATCCAATGGTCTGGTTAAGGATGTATTTCATACCCGCCACATGGAAAGGCTCAAAGGCAATATGGGTATTGGTCATGTGCGTTATCCCACTGCGGGTTCCACCTCATCAGCGGAGGCACAGCCGCTTTATGTCAATTCTCCATTTGGTATCGCGCTGGGACATAACGGTAATTTAAATAATGCAGAGGCTTTGGAGAAAGAGCTATTCGAGCAGGATTACCGACACGTCAATACCGATTCAGACTCTGAAATACTGCTGAATATATTTGCTCAGGAACTACAGAATCAAGATCACTCAGTACCATTGCACGACAAGGTATTTACTGCGGTCTCTGGTGTGCATCACCGCTGTCGTGGTGCCTATGCAGTGATTGCAATGGTAGTTGGTTTTGGGATTTTAGGTTTTCGTGACCCTAACGGTATTCGCCCCATCGTTTATGGCCGAAAAAAAGTTGCTGACGGCTACGAATATATTATCGCTTCAGAGTCCGTTGCGCTGGATGCTTTGGGGTTTGAGTTAATTGCAGATTTAGAACCTGGGGAGTCTGTTTATATTACTGAGCAGGGCAAGGTGCATCGCAAGGTTTGCGCCAGTAATGCAAAATTAACTCCGTGTATTTTTGAGCATGTTTATTTTGCTCGGCCCGATTCATTTGTCGATGGTATTTCAGTCCATAAGGCGCGAATGAAAATGGGTGTAAAACTAGGTGATCAGATCGCCAGAAAATGGCCGGATCATGATATTGATGTGGTCATTCCTGTGCCTGAAAGTGGGCGTACAGCTGCGCTGGAATTGGCTACAAGATTAGGCGTTAAATACCGCGAAGGGTTTGTGAAAAATCGCTATATTGGGCGCACTTTTATTATGCCTGGTCAGGAAGTACGTAAAAAATCAGTGCGCCAAAAACTCAATGCAATTGAACTGGAATTTAGCGGTAAAAATGTATTGATTGTCGATGACTCCATCGTACGCGGAACCACTTCTACCGAAATTGTGCAGATGGCACGAGATGCTGGCGCAGCTAAAGTCTATTTTGCCTCGGCAGCGCCTGAAGTGCGGTATCAGAATGTCTATGGTATTGATATGCCTGCTGCGAATGAACTGATTGCGCATGATCGCAGTATTGAAGAAATACGTGAAATTCTCGGTGCAGATCGTTTGTTCTACCAAACCCTGGATGATTTAATCGAAGCGATTAATAAAGGCACGAAGAAAATCGAAAAATTCGATTGCTCTGTGTTTGACGGGAAGTATGTCAGCGCCGTTTCGCAGGATTATTTACATCGTGTGGGTAAAAGCCGCAGCGATGAAAAGCTGGATGCGCAGACTCAAGAAATGGAAGGCGTCGATATTTATAATAGCGCCTGATAACGATGCGTTTAATTCGCTGGAAAACGTTATTACAGGCCGTCATACTTTTCATCCCCACTTTGGTTATGGCTGATAATACTTTAGAACTCGATGAGTTAGGTCAGGTTTATCCTGAGTATCGTAGTGATATTGTCGCCGTGGTGGATATTGCTGCGCAGAAAATAACTTTGTACCAACAGGGGGACTGGGTCACGAGCTACCCTGTTTCGACCGCTGAAAAAGGTTCAGGCAATAAAGCAAACAGCTATCAAACACCGCTCGGTGTGCATTTTGTTAGAAATAAATTTGGTGCGGAAGCCGCTGAGTTAACCATATTTAAAAGTCGTATCAATACCCAAAAAATCGCCCAGCTTGAAACACGCCCGCGGCATACTGGCGAAGATTTGGTGACCACCAGAATTCTTTGGCTGAGTGGTTTAGAGCCAGGCGTTAATCAAGGTAAAGGGATCGACTCCTATCGACGCTACATCTATATTCATGGAACCCATGAAGAAGGTTTAATCGGGCAGCCTGCCTCACATGGCTGCATCAGAATGAAAAATTCAGACGTAATCGATTTATTTGAGCAGATGCCAGAACGTGCGCTGGTCTGGATCAAGGAGGGATAAGTGCATGCCTGAAATGCTAGTGAATTTACGCGGTGTGCCTGAAGATGAAGTCAGTGAAATCATCCAGTTGCTGACGGATAATGAGATAAGTTTCTACGAAACCCCGCCAGGCAATTGGGGGATTTCAATGCCAGCTCTGTGGGTCAGGGAAGAAGCTGAAAAGCAAAAAGCCTTACCGTTGCTGGAAAACTACCAGTTAAATCGAGCGGCTAAGGCTCGTGATGCTTATGAGCATCTAAAAAACTCAGGTAAGCAAAAGAGCGCTTTGCAAAATCTACTGGATAATCCTTTTAAGAAAATCATCTATTTATCATTTATCGCAGTGATTCTATTTTTTTCAATCAAGCCATTCCTGAGTTTGGGAAGTAATTCCTGAGTCTGCGTTCTGCCTGAGAAGCTTCCGAAGCTGTTTTTACTGTCGTGACCCATAGCCATGGTCGACAAAAATAACTATCATTAGTTCCATTTGTTTACAATTATTAACAGATAGAAGTGTGATGAAGGTCTATATTTGACGGATAGATTGAAAAATTGACGGCATAGTGTCCGCTGAAAAAGTGATAACTCAGGTTAGATGTGAGCTGAAAGGGAAAATGTACATCATAAGGAAAATGTACATCATAAGGA
>CAZUAW010000227.1:0-4161 GCA_964618535.1 uncultured Thiotrichales bacterium | reverse complement strand
CTAGCGAAACAGAAAAAACTCCTTATCACCAACAAGGTGACTACGGATTTTTCTGTTCCACTATGTACGCCAATGGCTTACGCGTCTTTTCTGCGCTCAACTGATTTTTCTAGGTTAAAACTAAAAATGCTTGAATCTCTTAACGTGTTCCACAAGAAACTATTTCTCGTTATTGCCGTGATAGTTACCGTCGTCTTCTGTGATCTGATACAGCCTACATCTGGGCTCTTTGCCATGGGTCGTGCAGATAAAGCGGTAACTGAGAGCGAGCAGGTTTTAAATACTCATTACTCACAGAGCAGTAATCTTCCCAATCCACTTAGAGGCGTTTTTCTTTTTTCAATAGAAGCACTTGAGGATGCTAAGAGCACGGTTGAAAATTTTACGCAGCTCACCGCCGCATTAAAGAAGCGTAAGATTAATTTCATTATCTTTGATATGCACTGGGGGACGTTTAAATATGAAAATACTCCAGGCATTAAAGCAACCTCAAAAAGACCGATTGATAAGGCGCTTGCAGGAAAATTATCCAAGATAGCAAAAGATGCTGGTATGACAGTGGCTGTCGCGGTGAATTTTCTTACCCATCAGTCCTACGGGGTATTGTTAAAAGGATATCCTGAATACGCCTGGATACAAAAAAATGGTGATACGTTAGCAGCCGATCCCAGAACACCTAAACCAAACCTGTGGGATCCGCTTAATCCTGGCGTCAATAAAATTGCTTTTTCAATGGCTGATGAACTCATTGATGCATTTAGTCCTGATGTCTTTCATGCGGGTCTCGATGAGCTTTGGGGGTTTGATGCCGATAATTTAAAGAGCAATACTGAGGGATTATCTACCCATCAGCTCTATGCAAAAATTATTAACCAATACCATGAGCATATTGTGAATACTCGAGGGATTCCAATGATGATGTGGGCAGATAGCTTTGAGCCATTAGCTAACCGAGATAAAGGGTTGGGAGCCACAGCGGTATTGGATATGATTCCCAAAGATATTATTCTCGCGTATTGGCACTATGGTATGGCGAGTAAATATCCTCCTATGTGGACATTTGCGGAGAAAGGGTTCCGAGTGACTGCCTCGCCCTGGAATGATGCTAAAGCAGCTGCCGCGCTATTAAAAGACGCATCAAAACTACGTAAAAAGAATCCAAATATGATTGGCGTTATTTATACAATATGGACGCCAGGCTGCTTGCCTGATCTCGCCCCAGCTTTGGATTATGGAGGTAACAGTCCGCGAATGCGTGAGCTGACAACGGTCATGGATGCTACCAAGGGTCTATTTAACTAATGGCCCGACCCTCATATTTAATCGCTTGGGGTATCATTCCCCGCCCCTTGGGGCGTAAAAAGACTATGGAATGTCATCCTTCGACAAGCTCAGGACGAACGCTGAGATGTTCGTTTATCAAGTTTGATAAGCCCATCTCCGCATGAGTATGATCTATTTTTCATTTATTGATGAGTGACAGCACAGTGTCAGAATACCCTCTTACGAAAACAATCATGAAATCAGCATTTCGCCCAATCTTCTTGATAGCCGGTGTATTTTCTCTGGTTTCGATGATTATCTGGTTTGCAATGCTTTTTCTTAAGCAAGATATGGCACTGTCTGCAATGCTGCCAGTATCCTGGCATGCACACGAAATGCTGTTTGGCTATGTATTAGCGGTGGTTACCGGTTATCTTGTGCTTGCACCGAATATTTTAGGCGGCTCTCGTGTGTCTTATAAGGTGTGGATGTATTTATTAACACTGACTTGGTTTATTCCCAGAGTTTTGCCATTTGTTAATTTTGATTTAGCATTAATCTGGATGTTTGTTATTGATTTGATTTTTGGCGCGTGGTTGTTAGGGGTGAGTTTCATTAAGCCCATCACTGGCGCTGGGTGGCAGCGATGGGGGATTTCTATTCTAATTGCTTTGGTCGTCGCTGCTAATTTAGCTTACTACCTTGGTCTATTAGGCATATTTCACAATGGTGAATTGTTAGGGCTTTCGTTTGGATTGTATTTCTTATTAATGTTGGTAATGCTACTCAGCGAAATCGCTGTTCCGATCTTAAAATCAGAGATAAATAAACCCTCAAAAGCTTCAGTTAGAGCTGATATGGGCATTGACTGGTTGTTTTTGTCGATGCTTATACTCATTTTCATCGTATCGGTTGCTGATAGTTTGATGACGAATACTTTGCCATTAGCTATCGTTAGCGGACTCACTGGATTACTCTTGATTGTCAAAGCGATTTATCGAATTGCCAAAGGTGACTCCAAGAACTTATTAAACTGGGCGATGATAACGGCATATATATTCATCGCTCTCGGGTTTGTATTCAAATCTGCCGATGCTTTAAACCCTGTATTAACCAGGCAAGCGGTTCATGCCTTTGCGATTGGGGGTATTGGCATATTAACAATGCTATTAATGGCCAGTATGTCACCAAGAAAAGCCAGGATAAGCAGTAGCAAGTTTTCTTTTAGCGTGTTTTTGATTTTTGGCGCGATATCTGGGGCGACCATTATTTATGTTCTAGCGCCTATTTGGTTGGCTCCCAAGTACTTATTGATTAGTGCTGCATCACAGTTGGGTTGGATTGTCAGCGCTATTTTGTTTTTGATGATATATACGTCGACCATGTTGTCTAAAAAAAGACGTTCAAAATCCCGTTCTAATCGTCAATAAGGCGCTCTAGCGAAGCCATCAATTCTTCGACAGTGCTGATTAGTGAAATCAGTTGGATCGCACTTTTCTGTGCCCAAAAGTTTTTATAGGTTGAACCACTTAACAGTTCTGATAGTTAGTACAGATAAAAGGTATGAATCAATAGACGAAAAGATCCCCGCTAACGTATTCTCGTTAGATCGTTCTCTCAAAGAAATCTCCGGCACTTCTTAAAGAACCAACTCACAAGAACTAATACATATGAACCAACTAATAATCCTAAAAACCGCAGTTGGATCGCGCAAGTCCACGCAAGCTCTTGGCGCACCTGGCAAATTAGAAAAAGCACTCATCACCAATAAGGTGACTACGTGTTTTTCTAATTCACCATGCACGCCAATATCTTACGCGTCTTTTCCGCGGCCAACTGCGGTTTTTAGGATAATGACTAAATGGCCACTTAGTTTGGCAATCGCTACAATGCTATGTGTTTCTGGCTGTGCCGGTGGCGGAGCAGGAACAGGAACCGTGGATGATGACGGGGAAAGTATTGGTGAATCGCCTGCCAATAAAGCACCGCTGATAGTGTGCGATCCTGTCGATGGGTCACCCGTCACGGGCGAGCTTCTTGAAATCAACTGTGTGGTTAGCGATGATGAATTACCAGCAGGTACGGTCGTATTGTCCTGGTCTTCGCAACAGACTCCAATGCAACCCAATACGCTAAACTTACCGGCAGAAAGTTCGGTCTCTTTTACGCCGACCGTTGCAGGAATTTACACTTTATGCTTAACCGCAAATGATGGCGCCTTAATATCCAAGGCAGATGTTTCATTCACGGTTGCCGCGACTCCTACTCCTGTACAAACGGCCATTAAAATTCTTCCACTTGGTGATTCGATTACCCAGGCTGATCGGTCTCATTTATCGTATCGGCATCCTTTATGGAAAAAACTGGTTGATTCTGAAATTGAGTTTGATCTGGTTGGGAGCTTGACGGAAAATCACAACGGTACCCCAGATTTTCCTGCGTATAGAGGTATTAGCTTTGATCGTAACCATGAAGGGCATTGGGGTCGTACGGCTGACTATATTCTGAGTATTTTGCCAGGTAAATTAGTTAATTATAATGTTGATATAGCGCTGATTCATCTTGGTACAAACGATATTCTGCATCAGCAGCAGGCAACTTCCGGCATCATAAGTGAATTAAAGCTAATTATTGATGAGCTACGAAAAAAGAATTCTGCCGTTGGCATTATTCTGGCAGAACCCATTCCTGCCAATGGGCTTGATGCAGCAATTAGCGCTTTAGGCGCTGCCGTAAAAGCGCTTGCCTTAGAGCTAGATACTGCTCAATCTCGGGTGATTTCGGTTGATCAGGCGACAGGGTTCGATATCGCGCAAGATAGGGCGGATTGGTATCATCCCAATGCCAGCGGAGAAGAAAAAATGGCTCAAAAATGGTTTGAGTCTATCCAAATAATTC
>CAZUAW010000226.1:2468-4173 GCA_964618535.1 uncultured Thiotrichales bacterium | reverse complement strand
AAATACCATTTAATGGATACGTAGCCTGTGTTGAGGAACGAAGCACGGGTTTGTGAGGTTGCGCCATGAGGTTGATGCAATCCTAATAAACCCCGTGTTTCGCTACCGCTCAGCACAGGCTACGATAATGTGTTTTGTGGATACTTGCATTAACCAAGGAGTAAAAGCAATGCTAAGTAAAAAAATTGTCGATAATCTAAATCTGCAAATAAACTTGGAGTTCTATTCATCCAACTTGTATTTGCAGATGAGTTCCTGGTGCGCTTTTAAAGGGCTGGATGGAAGTGCCTCCTTTTTAAAAGCGCATGCAGCTGAAGAAATGGGGCACATGCAACGCTTGTTTGATTACGTGAATGAGTGCGGCTCAATTGCGACGCTTGGCGGTATCGAAGCACCACCTGTTGAGTTTGAGTCAGTTAAAGATATCTTCAATCAAATCTATGAGCATGAGTGCTTTGTAACCAAAAGTATTTCCGGATTAGTGCATAGCGCTTTTGAGGTACAGGACTATTCGACTTTTAATTTTCTACAATGGTATGTTGCAGAGCAGCACGAAGAAGAAAAAACCTTTAAAGGTATTCTTGATAAGCTCGAGATTATTGGTACAGAAGGTCGAGGACTTTACCACTTTGATCAAGTGATGGGGCGTACTGACGGAAGTTCCATTGGCGAATAATTCCTATGAGGTCATCCATGAAATATTTTAATGTCGCGCTATTGTTAATCGCGGCTATGATTTTTCCTCAGCTTCAGGCAGAGGAAAAAATAGACAAGCTGATTTTATCTGGCCCCTTTGCTGGCGTATCAAACCCATTAATTCACATGGTGGAAACCGGCGCACTTAATGATATTGCCAAAGAAATGGAATTTGTCACCTGGACCAACCCGGATCAATTACGGGCAACGGTGATTGGTAACAAAGCAGATTTTATCGCCATGCCGAGTAACGTGGCAGCAAACCTGTATAACCGAGATGTTAAGTTGAAATTACTAAATATCTCGGTTTGGGGTGTTCTGTGGATGGTCTCTCGCGAGCAGGGATTAACAACGCTGGCAGACTTTAAAGGCAAGGAAATAGCAATGCCGTTCCGTGCGGATATGCCAGATATAATATTTTCTCAGCTGGCGAAAAAACAGGGGCTTGATCCTAAAAAGGATTTTAAATTACGTTATGTCAGTAATCCACTGGATGCAATGCAACTGCTGATTATGCGCCGGGTAGATCATGCTTTACTGGCAGAACCAGCCATATCAATGGCATTAAGAAAAACTAAGTCTTTCCCAATTAAAATTATTGCACCCGATCTTTATCGCAGCGTGGATCTGCAAAAAGAATGGGGGCGTTTGTTTGAGCGTGAAGCACGTATTGCTCAAGCGGGTATGGTCGCCCTGGGGAAAACGCTAAAAAACCCAATATTGATCAAACGCTTTAATGAAGAATACGCGAAGTCGTTACAGTGGTGTCTTGATAATCCGAAACAAGCAGGCGAAATGGTCGCAAAACAAATAGAAATGCTAACGCCTGAGGCGGTGGAGGATTCTATTGGAATTACTTTATTGGAAAATGTCAATGCCAGGCAAGCTAGACCTGAGTTAGAATTTCTTTTTAAACAACTGATGGGAGAAACTCCGGCATTAATTGGTGGAAAGCTACCCGATGATGGTTTCTACTTTGGGGATTGAGAAGTATCGTCCTGTCGGGGCT
>CAZUAW010000226.1:0-2368 GCA_964618535.1 uncultured Thiotrichales bacterium | reverse complement strand
CATGATGCCGCAACCTCTACTTTACGCAGTGATTCTATTTTCTATCGCTATGGTCTTTTATACCATTGGTGTTTGGGCTGAGCGAATCGGTAAAAGATTGAAGCCCTGGCATCTGGTGGTTTTTGCGCTGGGGGTTTTTACAGATGCCTGGGCTACGTGGTTAACGTATCAATTTATTGGTGCAATCGTTTTTACGCCTCATGCCATTTTTGGCTTTATTGCGTTGTTTTTAATGACATTCCATTTTCTCTGGGCAGTGCTGGTGATTAAGGGGAGGGACGAGCGAAAAATTTCCACTTTTCACCGCTTTAGTATTTTCGCCTGGGGTATCTGGATGGTTTCCTATTTAACGGGATTTATCACCGGTCTGGAGAGGTTTCTTTAGTGAAGTTACTTTAGTGAAGTTACTGCGCCTCTGGTTGCAAGGTCTGCCTGCGTATCTCTGGAGTGGTTGGGGTGCAATTTCCAGTCTGCTGTTATTTATGGCTGTCTGGGAATGGGGGAACCAGGTTTATGGTGATCTGGTGTTACCCACCCCATTAGCAGCTTTCAGCAAGCTGGGAGTGTTTTTTGCAACCGGTGAAGCTTGGGAGCAATTGCTCATCACTGGCTGGCGGGCATTTGCAGGCTTTATTCTGTCGGTCATTGTCGGTAGCGTTTTAGGCATTGCTGCGGGGCTTTCAATGACGGCATCCATGATGTCTCGACCGATCGTCACGGTATTGGTCGGTATGCCGCCCATTGCCTGGGTTGTACTGGCATTGCTGTGGTTTGGTGCGACTGATATGGCACCTATTTTTACTGTTTTTATTACCTGTTTTCCTATTGTTTTTGTCGGCGCAATGCAGGGTGCGAGGACGCTGGACAATCAATTAAAAGATATGGCTGCTGCTTTTAAATTGCCAAGTTGGATGGCCTTTATTGATGTTTATTTGCCGCATATTTTTTCTTATATTTTTCCTGCCTGGGTTACTGCATTGGGCATGTCCTGGAAAATTGTCGTCATGGCTGAATTACTGGCAACCAGCGATGGTATTGGCGCTGCGTTGGCAGTGAGTCGTTCACATTTGGATACGGCCGCTACGATGGCTTGGATTGTTGCAGTGGTTGGTTTATTACTGATGGTCGAATATTTACTGCTGGAACCAATAAAGCGTGAAGTAGAAAAATGGCGGGAGAGCGATGGTGACTGAAGACGCAGTATATTAATGGGAACATTGATTATCCGACATGAAAGGAATTTAATTGCACCCATAGCGGGGCTAAAGCCCAGATTCCGATAGTATATTCTTACCGGAGTCGGGACTTTAGTCCCGCTATATCGCTAAATCATGTCGTATAATTATCGTACTCATTAGTATATGCTAAAATTTTCCAGAAGAGTCTAATTTTTAGAGATACAAAAATTAAATCATATAGTGAGATATAGATGACTAAACTTATGCTTTTTATTTTGTTTTTTGCATTAACCGGGTGTTCTAAAGCAGAAAAAACAGGAGGTGATATTTCGTCAGCGAAAAATAATCTTATTAAAAATGGAATCCAGCTAGAAATCGAGACAAATCAGGCTGTTTTTCTGCCGGATGTTTTAGTTGAAGTCACTGCATCGGCTACCAATATTTCTGATCAGTCGATCACTTATCGAAAATTCAATTTGCAAGACCCTCCCATTTACACCTCCGTATTTAGCCCTGTCGCAGGTACTATCGGACTGCGCCATCCTGATGATCCCATCAGAGTCTCTCCAGCGATAAAGGATGAGATTCTACAACCCGGAGAGACTGTTACCAGAACAGCTTTTTGGGATCAGAAAATATTAAATCCCCAGATACAAGCGCCAGCAGGAAAGTATCAGGTTTCTGCCGTTTTTTATTGGGTTGAAAATCCAAATCCTGAACAATATATTGAGGCAAAAGCATTAACTGTTAAAGCTGAAGTTGATCTACAAGGTGGGGCTGCTTTGGTTTCTCAAGACCAGGCAATGGCTGCGGTGTTGCTAAATGCTCAGGCTAAAGCCTGGCTGGATTTAAATGAAGGTATCGTTTGCAAAATTTCCTACTTGAATCAGTATAAAATCTACCAGCGTGGAAAATGGCAAGTCTCAAATTCAGAAGCTGATTCCGAACAAACACCCAGAGGAAAAACCTGTTCGCTTGATTTTGTCAAAGGCGAGGCATGGCGGTTAAATGCGGGAGTTAAATCTGGCCTGGCTCCTGGTGAATTGATGGTCAAAATTGATGCCCGGTCTTCTGGTGTGCTCTCCAGTGAGATTATTAGCGGTGGTAAAAACTAAGGAACGTAAAAAAATCTGAATTAGAAGAAAGAGACTATGTACTAATGAGTACGATAATTATGCGACATGATTTAT
>CAZUAW010000225.1:0-4201 GCA_964618535.1 uncultured Thiotrichales bacterium | reverse complement strand
TAGTAGCTTGTTGGTCAGTTCTTAGTTTTAGATTTTCGTTTCCAGATTTTATTCGAGAAGCATCCATACGTACTTCTAGTGCAGAACTTTTTATTTGGTTGATGATGTCTCGTAACTTGAAGATTGTTTTGTTTATGTTGTACTTTAGGGTTTCAAACTCCCCTGAGTATTCGCCCTCCATTGTTTTTGATAGGTCACCAATCGCAAGTGCTTCCATGACTTGTCCTGTCTCACAAATAAATGAATCGTTAATCTCTACAAGATCGTTAATACCAGTGCCAATGTTTCTAAAAAATCCAGTCTGTCCATTGAGTGTCATTCGGTGTGCTAGGTTGCCAGCTTTAGCTTGATTGACGACATTATTAATCTGGCTTTCAATTTCTACCTGGTCTGTTCTGTCTATCCATTCCATGACGATGCCGGTCTTGGCTCCCTGTTGATCAACAATAGGGCTAACAGTGTAACGGAATTTTAATTCGCCAATAGTGATGTCTTTTTTAACCGTCTGATTAGTATTAGTTAATTCAGTGCCGTTGAATTCAGTAGTATTAAATGTAGCCAGTTGTGAGCCGATCACTTTATCAATATTGAAAGTAGGAAGTTCGGTCTGAATCTGTTGCTGTAACCCCCGAAAGTTTTCCTGGAACGCATCGTTGAGATAAATAATTTCACCACCTGTATTCACTAGCATGATATTGCTGGTAGTACGATCAAGTGCGGTCTTGATATGTGCGATTTCAGCGTTATTTTTTTGTTCCTGTATCCGGCTCTCTTTCATTTGAATCTGCATTGCAGACAGTTTTTTAAGTAATGAATCAATTTCGTCTTCACCTGTGATGGTGATTTGGTTTTCGTAGTTTCCTTGTTCAATTTCTTTGAAGATAGATTCAGTGAAATTGAGTCGTTTTATGATACTTTTTAAAATCAAGATACCGCTAATAAGTGAGACGAGTATCAGTGCAATCATGGCAACTAATATCCCATAAGTCTTGAATCGTAAAGCGCTAATTCTGTTTTCCAAAATAGATTGCAACTGATGACCTAAAATATCTTCAAGTTTCTGAGCAGAGGTTATAGCCTCAGTGCCGCTTTGAAAAATCTGATTTGCTTTGACAGTAATTAGGTCTGGTTCTAAAATTTTGGTGTTCACTAATTGGATGAAATTATCTGTATTTTTGAAAAATACAGATGCTCCTTGTGAAATGTGAGCGCTTATTTTAGGGGAATATTCTTTGATTATATCTAGAGAATGATGAATTGCTTTTTCGTATTGTTTGACGAATTGAATGGCATCAGAGAGCGTTGTGTAATGCGCACGAGTCATAACAGCTCCTTTTGCAGCTGTTCCTGCACTTATACCTCGAATTCTTCCAAGAGTTTCAAGGCTGACCGGCAGTTGATTAATGATTAGGCGTGCGGAGTAAGAAGCCGTTCTATTTTCGTTAAATGTCAATCCAGAGCGCTCATCAATTATAATCAATAATTCTTCGAGAAGACCAATTATTTTGGAATGTTGCTCGAAATTTTGTGCTGGAGAAAGTGTTGCCGAAGTGGCCAATAAAGATTTCCAGCTTGAGGTGATTTGGTTCCATTGATTTGGAGTTACAATATTATTTTTTGTTGAGGAGATTAATTGAGTTTCAATATTGATTGTCGCATTGGCTTGCTGGCGTGCATTTGCTTGTAAAGAGGAAAACTGATTATCTCCAGCAAGCAGGGCAGCGGTCATTCCTCGGTGTTTTGCAATCTTATTCATGGTGGTTGAAACATTTATTGCATGTTCAATGCCATAAATTCTATTCAAGGACTGATTAATAACGGTATTTTGTTGAGACCAGAACAAGGCAAACAATGACAGAGTAGCAATCATCGAAAGCAGGCCAAAAATAGCAAATTTATGGCTGAATTTTAGAGATCTGAAAAAAGATTTATTTAGTGAATTTGGCATAGGTTGTCTCTTGTTGATTGGCTGCAATTTATTACGCAGGGGGCTTTTTTTTTGCAATAATAATTGTAATTTAAATTGGCTTAGCAATATTGTTAGAGTTATTCGTAATTTAAGTAACCATAATTTACATAACCACAATTTATGCCATGTGATTATTTCACACGCTTGCTATTGAGGAGTTCACAAAATTACCGAATCGATGATGAAGTTCACGACAAAGGGTGAATTTGACTGTAATGGGTAATATGCACGATGTAATGTTTAGCCGTGATATTGGCAAAGCGGCAAATTAAAACCGCTGTTATCTAGCTGATTCAGTTTGGTTGCTTAAATTTGTAGGTTGTCTGATGGCATTCGAGTGAACACGGACGCAGGAACATTAACTGAGTTAGTTATTTAGAGAGAGGGGATGCACTTGGATGACATGGCGGGCTTCAATTAGGGGGTTCACCTCCCAACCCGAAACTACTTTTTCTTTTTACCCGTTATCATAGCTTTCACTAGATTCTCTTTGTGTATTCGGCTCGAAATCATCACGCCCGCAATATGCAGGATAATCAGTAAGACGGTGAGATTAGACCAGAATTCGTGGATTTCTTCCCATAGCTCTTCTTCGGCTTCGTTTTCTCCACTATATTTATGCTCATCTGAATCCGCATAAGCTGAAGCGATTAGCTCTAGCGTAATTTGGTTGTCAGCCAGCGGCCCATGACCTTCAAGGCCGTAGACTTTAATGCCCGTTAACGTGGTGAGTGCCAGGCTCACCAGTAAGGCTATGACCATCCAACCGCCTGCTGGATTGTGTCCAGAATAGGACTTGGGGTTACCGCTTACCAGACTTTTAAGGTATTCAACCACCGTTCCCCGAGAGTAAAGGAAATCACTAAAACGCGCGTGACGACTGCCAATAAACCCCCATAGCAACCTGAAAACCACCAGCCCAAGGACTGCGTAGCCAGTATAAATATGGGTCAAGCTTTCTTCCTCTCCGGTAAAATAGGAAACCGTAAAGAATATGACCAACGACCAGTGAAATATCCGCACTGCAATATCCCATACTTGAACAGTTTGATTTGCCATAGTGTTTGCTCCAATGAATTGATGAGAAAAGTATGGCTGGGTTGGGTGTAGACCTCATTGGGCAATAGTCTATGCTGCCGCTATTTGGTACAGATGTCTTATGGAGAGGGATTGAATAGATAAGTAGAAAACGACCATTCCTTCGATTTAATTTTGACCTATTCCCGTTCCCGTCCTGAGCTTATGGAGTGTCCTATACTTAATAAAAGGGCGGGATATGCACTTTCCCGCCTTCTAGTCATTCAGGAGAATTGAAATGAAAGCTAAATTATTGACAATGTTCAGCGCTATTTCAGTGCTGGCAATTTTGCCCTTGTCCAGTGCGAATGGTTGGTGGGGGAACAACAGTCCCAGTGGTTGGGGAAACAATAACGGCTGGGGCAACGGAAGTGGCTGGGGTAATCAGCAAGGTTACGGTAACAGCTACGGAACAGGGCAGGGCGATGGTCGCGGTTACGGTTCGGGCTCTGGTGATAGTGATGGTCGAGGCTATGGATCAGGCGCTGGTGATGGCCGAGGTTCTGGCAATGCAGCAGGGGATATGGACGGAGATTTTGACAGTAGTTTTAATTTTAGTATGCGCGGTAAAGGTCGAGGCTCTGGTCAAGGCCGCGGTAATGCTTACGGATCAGGTCAGGGTAATAGCTATGGCAATGCTTACGGTAATGGCTATGGGAATAGTTACGGCAATGCCTATGGCAACAGCTATGGTTCGGGTTATGGCAATGGTACTGGTTACGGTGTTCGCAGCTATAATGGTAGCGGCTATAGTGCTCAGCCGTGGGGCGGTTATCCGAGCTGGAATGCTCCACAGAGAATGCCGCCTCAAATGGTCGCACCACCCCAATTCATGATGCCGCAGATGATGATGCCGCCGCCCCCAGTTCCTGTGATTGCTCCAGTACCCGTGGCGCCAGCTGCTGCAAAGTAGTGTAGACCAGGTTCATTACTCATTTGGCCGGATGGTTTAGCTGTCTTGATCATAGGGATGTGATCGACGCTAAAATATAAGCCAAAGTATTGAAACAGTCAGAATGCTCAATGCAGATGTGAATGATGAGGGTGGCGATGGTGGTAAATACACCTTGGCCAAGCAGCTGCCGAATACCATTTGGTGCGCTAGCCCGAATGATTCATAAACCGCTCACCCAGAGGTAATACCTGAGTGCAGAG
>CAZUAW010000224.1:0-4204 GCA_964618535.1 uncultured Thiotrichales bacterium | reverse complement strand
AGGCAATGCAGGAGCTATTTTCAGTCTACGCAACGATTTGTGATCATTGAATCTGGAGCAAAAACACAAGTTAGAATGATCACAAATTCTATGCACGTTCCTTATTGGCTCAATTGCTCTAACACCAGCGCGCGCACGGTTTGACTGGCAAGAGACTGTATATGTCTAGCGCCTGCTTGAATATGTAGTTGTTTAGGCTCGTTGGCTCGTGCATACAGATTTTGCGCATGCGTTGGCGGCACAATTTTATCGTTTTCACCCTGTAAAATTAAGATAGGAGTCGATTCGATGGAAGCTATTTCTTCGAGAATATTGGGCTGGCTCGTAAACAAATATTGCAGTGCGCCAGAAAAGGGCCTCACCAGCAACAGCTCCTGCATTTTTTCTTTTGCAATGGTTCTGAAGCCTGAAAAAGCACTATCAACGATCAATGATTGAAACGACGTTGTGCTCTGATTTTTAGCAACTGCTGCAATCGCTAACGCGCCACCCAGACTTTGACCAAAGACAGAATACTGCTGCTGATCCTTAGGCAGTGTTCGATCAAGCGTTTCAATGACGGAGCTGAAGTTATCGATGCTATTGTCGATACTTGCCTTGCCTGTTGAATTTCCATATCCCTGATAATCATAGAGAAATACGTTGTAGCCATGCTTTGGCAGCCAACGAACAGAAGCAATGTGATAGCTAATGTTCTGGGCATTTCCATGCAGGAAAATCACCGTACCTTTTACCGGAGCGTCGCCCTTTAGCAGCCAACCATGTAGCTTTTGTTGATCATTGGTACGAACAAAAATATCTTCAAAATCCAGTTTGAGCCGATCAGGCTCAAGGATTAGCTGACGGTCTGGGACAAAAAATAGACCGGAGCATCCGCTCAGTAGCAGGAATACCGACATATTGATTAGCCAGTTAACAATTCGTCTAGATTTCAGAGTGTTACCCCTCATTTGGATAGTTGTTGATCATTCCGATTGACACCACTTTAAGGTTCTACTATAACGTCCATTCCTTCCAAATTTAACAAGGAATTTACTATGAAGAAAATACTAGCAGCATTACCGCTCGCTGGATTACTGGCTCTGCCTATCGGCGCAATCGCTGATAAAGGCGCAGGCTGTGGTCTGGGGCAACAAATTTTTGCCGGACAGTCTGGTCTAGGTCCTCATGTACTCGCAGCGACAACCAATGGCACTGTTTCCAACCAACTTTTTGGTTTGAGCTTTGACAGCCTGGGTTGTGTCGGCGAAAGCATGGTGACAGCAGAATACCAGCGCAATCTCTATGTTGCAGGCAATATGGATAACATTGCTCGTGACGCGGCCAAAGGTACTGGCGATCATCTTCACGCATTGGCAGACTTGCTGACGATCGAATCAGCCGATCAAGCGACCTTCTATAAGATGGTGCAAACTCGTTACAGTGATTTATTTGTAGCAAATTCCAGTGACTCAGAAGCATTCCTGACACGTTTAGATACAGCCATGGCAAATGAGCCACAGCTTTCTAAATACATCACCCTATAACCTTGGTAATTACGGAGTTTAAAATGAAAAAATCATTAATGATTGTTGCGTCTCTGGCGCTGACTACCGCTTTTACCGTTAACGCTGCTGAAACTGGTGGTGGTTGTGGTTTGGGTGCAATGGTAATGGATGGGAAAAGTGGTAAAGGCCCTCAAATTGCCGCCGCTATTCTAAATAACCTGGTTATTCCCAATACCTTTTTTATGACCACTGGTGGCGGTTTAATGGGTTGTGACCCAACGCATACCGTGCAGCGCGAAGAAGCTAAGAAGATTTTCGTTGCCAGCAATATGGACAAGCTGACAATTGATGCTGCCAAAGGACAAGGTGATCACCTTGAAGCACTGGCTTATTTGATTGGTGTTGAAAATCAGGATCTGGCTGCATTTGAGAAATTGAGCCAAAGCCGTTTCGACAGCGTATTTGATGCTGATCAACCAGAGCAAATTCTGGCTGCGCTGGATCAGGCTATGCTAAGTGATAGTGCGTTAGCGAAATACGTTAACTAGACTATCGTCCGGGAGTTTGTTTCCTGGAACAAAAGCCCGTCTTCATGGCGGGCTTTTTTATGAGCAATCTGAATAGATAATCTGTTGAAAACCCTGCTAATTATTTTTTTAATATGCGTGAGTATATTAATGACTCAGCCCTTGGTTGCGGATGAACATTCACCTGTCACTACCGCACTGACCCAAGGCAATTATGATGCCGCTACTGAGCTGGCGATAAAGCAACCAGACTTACCACTGGCTCGGCTGATTTCACACGCTCGTAAACTTAAATTGGCACAACAGCCAATGTGGATGGCACTGCTGCACTACCAGAAAAAAGGTAAAGGCTGGGAAAGTCAGATTGATGTGCCTCATTATTTTCTTTCTGAACAAGGCAAAACCAATCCTCAACGGGAGCTAGAAGCAACGCTGGCAGGGTTCTTTTCCAAAACCGTAATAAAACCCATGAGATTGACCGCCAGTTGCCGTTTTGTTGCAAGACGACAATGGTTAACAGAATCGCTAGGGGATCTGGGAAGTCTCATTCCAAATCCCGATTGTCCCGAGTTTAAGCGTTACAAAACCTTTTTCGCTGCCGACACCCTAACCGTCATCTTTCCTTCCGCACATCCCAATAGCCCTTCTTCTGCTTTTGGGCACACTTTGTTGCGTCTGGATAAAAAAGATCAGGATTCCGAGTTAAAGCTCCTTAATCAAAGTCTAAATTTTGCCGCAGAGATTCCCGAGCAGGTTAGCCCGTTGTTGTATGCCGTGGGTGGGATCACTGGTGCTTTTCAAGGTCGCTTTCACATCTTGCCATACCACATTAAATTGCGTGAATATGGTCAGGTAGATAATCGCGATATCTGGGAATACACACTCAATCTCTCTCCTAAGCAGGTGGATTGGGTGTTAACTCATGCTTACGAAATGCTGATCGCATCGTTCGATTACTACTTTTTTCGTGAAAATTGCTCCTACCATTTGCTCTCGTTACTGGATGTCGCATTTCCAGAAGATCGCTTAACTGATGCTTTTCAGGCTTGGGTAATTCCTGTTGATACGATCAAAATCCTTGAACAAAAGCAGCTCATTAGAGCGCGTCATTTTGAAGGCTCGTTGTCGAATAAAATTAAGGTACAGCAACGAGCCTTGACAGCAAACCAGGTAGATCGAGTTGTTCATGGAAAAGACTTGGGGTTACCTAAATTATCACCAGTAAAGCAAGCAATGCTACTTGATCTCGCCAGTGACTTTTCTCGTTACCAACGTCTTAACAGTGGGGGTTCAGTTACGCGCTTAAGTAAAGCTGAAAGACGACTACTTAAAAAGCGCGCCAAGATTCCATTGGTCACTGAAGATGTAGAGGTACAACGGCCAAAATACTCTCCAGATCAAGGTCACGGGACCTCCCGAATTGGCGTGATGTATTCTGAAAACCAAGGGGTAGCGCAATACCAATTACAATTTCGTCCCGCGTACCATGACTTTCTCGACCCATCTACTGGATATGGCAACAATACGGCCATCGATTTTGGTAGCGTCACGCTCGAGAGTAACGAGCATGGAGATGTTTTTCTTAAAGAATTTGTTGTCCTAGACATACAATCAGTAGAGCCGCGAGACCGATTTTTTAAACCCGTGTCCTGGCGCACGCGCATTGCTTTCAATAAAGGCCGTCAGGATAAAGCGACACGTTTTGAATTACTCGGTGGCGCGGGACTAGCGTATAGAGCCTCAAAATATGAACCGCTAGGTTTTGTTTTTGCAGAAACCAGCCTAATTAGAGACCGGGATCTGGATGAAAAAACAACCATCACCGGAAAACTACGCTCAGGGGTGTTATGGGAACCACTATCCGGAATTCGACTAAAGACAGGTCTTAAATTCGAACGGGACTTTTTAAATTCGGAAGAGATCTGGACTGCAGAAATTAAAGCCAGTATTTCGCTGGCTAAAAATTGGGCGTTGACTCTTGGTTTGGAGGCTTCAGGACTGGAGTTGGATCATTTGGAGACTGATCCAGAGCTTGGCATCAGATTTTACTTTTAGAGGTGCTGGTACGAAAATTCGTACCAAAGCAATTAAACTGTAAACAAAAAAACTGCCGCTCCAAGGCGGCAGTCTTCATTGTAAGCGCTTGGTTAGCGCGTTCGGCTATTTCTTATCGCCGCCGCACTTGCCTTC
>CAZUAW010000223.1:2571-4222 GCA_964618535.1 uncultured Thiotrichales bacterium | reverse complement strand
GAAAACAATATATTAAGCGAGATTCTCATGAATTCATGCAATATCCGGGCTAAAGGGATGACATCAGCCAACCTTTTGCGTATAGCGTAACTTTGAGAACCCTCATTTATCTCACGTCGCGTACCAGGGTATACCTGATTACGCATAGCGCGATAAGATCACAGTAATGAAATTATCCCCGCAAAATCTAGCTGGTCACCTGCAAAAATCTCTAGCACCTATTTACTTGCTGACAGGCGATGAGCCGTTGCAGATGATGGAAGCTGGTGATTCGATTCGTAAGGCCGCGGCAGCGCAGGGTTATATCGAGCGACAGGTTTTAACACTTGAGCCAGGGTTTGACTGGTCGCAGTTAATGGGTGAGGCGGCGGCGATGTCATTGTTTGCGGAGCGCAAGTTAATTGAGCTGCGGATGCCAACTGGCAAGCCAGGACGCGAGGGCGGCAAGGCGTTGCGTGAGTATGCGGCGAATCCACCGGAAGATAATATTCTGCTAATACATTCCGGCAAGCTGGATAAAGGCAGTCGCAACAGTGCCTGGGTGAAGGCGCTGGATAAGGCGGGTGCCTCGATACAGATCTGGGATTTGGATCCTGCGGCGACACTACGGTTTGTGGTGGATCGGCTGCGCAAGGCAGGGTTTACGCCAGATCACGATGCGGCGCGATTGCTGACTGAGCGAGTGGAAGGGAATTTGCTGGCAGCGGTTCAGGAGATAGAAAAACTGACATTAATTCGCGAGCCTGGGGCATTGAACCTAGAAGCAATCTCAGCGGCAGTTGCTGACTCGGCTCGCTATGATCCGTTTGAGCTGATCGATGCGGCATTGATGGGGAACAGTCATCGCTGTATTAAGATTTTGCGTGGCTTACAGGGTGAAGGTGTGCATGAGGTGCAAATACTCTGGGCGATTACGCGCGATGTGCGGATTTTGTCCGATTACTCCAGCTTGCAAGCCGCACGGCAAGATCCATCGGCAGCGTTGAAGTCAATCTGGGGGCAGCGTAAATCGATGGTTGCGCGCGCCGGCAATCGACATTCTGCCGCGACCTGGGCGAGAATTCTTGGCTGCTGTATTGAGCTGGACAAGTTAAATAAGGGCTTGAGAAAAGGCAATGTGTGGGATGAGTTGTTACAGTTGCTTCTCTGGATTGCCGGCGAGCCTGTCATCCAGCCGATGTGTCAACAAAGAGACGTTCCTTAGTCAACCATGGCAAATTAGCAAAGGGTCTGCATGACATTAACCGAATACCTCCAAAGCTTAAACGCACGTCTTCAACAAGGGCATACCAGCGAACATACGTTTCGCGGTGATTTAGAGCAGCTATTACGCAACTTGCTCCCTGATGATCTCCATATTATTAATGAGCCGTCCAAGATCAGTGATTGCGGCAACCCTGATTATGTCGTCACTCAGAACAAAGTCCCGATTGGCTATATCGAAGCCAAAGACATTGGTAAAGACCTCAAGCACAAACTCTACAAAGAACAATTTACTCGCTACAGAAATGCACTGGATAACCTGATTATCACCGCTACTGGATCAGTTCATCACCCGCTATCCCGCATCAGGCGATAACATCATCAGCCGAAAACTCACCAAAACCAGCCCAGGCTACGAAGCTATCTCAGAAACGCAGGGTAAGGTTTG
>CAZUAW010000223.1:0-2471 GCA_964618535.1 uncultured Thiotrichales bacterium | reverse complement strand
GACATTATCAACCATCCTATTTCAGGCTAAGACTACTATTTGCAGCTGGCGGCGCAATTACTGGCTACTCAATAGCCTTTTTATATAGCTGAATATATTCCTTTGCGCTGTGCTGCCAACTAAAGTCTTGATTCATTCCATTGCGCTGAATACTTTTCCAAATATTGGGTTGCTGGTAAATTTTAAGCGCGTTATCTATCGTTGAGACTAAACCTGTAATATCCATACTGTGAAGAAAAAAGCCGGTTGCAGTTTTGGCTTTTAGAGTGGTATTGGTGGTATCGGTTACCGTGTCGATCAGTCCTCCTGTGCGGCTGACAACAGGCGGTGTTCCATACATCAAACTGTACATTTGATTCAGTCCACAGGGTTCAAAACGGGAAGGCATTAAAAACGTATCCGAGCCGGCCTCAATTAAATGTGCCAGCTCCTCGTCATAACCGATGTGGCAGGAGAGTTTGTCTGGCCATTTTTTCATCGCATCTCTCAAAGCATCTTCAAAAGCAGTGTTTCCGGTACCGGCAATGACTAGCTGGATCGGCATTTTCATTAACTGTGGTAGTGCATCAACAATCAAATCAATGCCTTTTTGTTCTACCATTCTGGCAACAGTACCGATGAGAAACTGTTTGGGATTTTCAACCAGCCCCATGCGTTTCTGTAAGGCGCGTTTATTTTTTATTTTGCCGGAAAGGTTATCGGCAGAATAAATATGCGGTATTTTTTCATCTGTCTGAGGGTTCCATTCGTCCGTGTCGATACCGTTAATAATGCCGGATAAAGAATGGGAGCGATGATTTAATAATCCCGCCAATCCGTAACTGAAAGCATCAGTCAGGATTTCTTTCGCATAGCTGGGGCTGACGGTTGTGATGTGATCAGCAAAAACCAGCCCTCCTTTGATAAATGAGAGTTGACCATGAAATACCAGCCCATCCAGAGGTGACCAGAGTTCACCCGGAAGCTGCAATGTTTCTAGGCAAGAGGCGGGGAAAATTCCCTGATAAGCCAGGTTATGAATAGTGAAAATCGTCGCGGGTTTTTCACTCTCAGTGGAGAGAAATGCGGGAATCAATCCTGTTTGCCAATCGTTACAGTGAACGATATCAAAACGATCTGTTAATTCGGTTTGTCCCGCACTGACTTTTGCCAGCGCTTGTGCGAAGACACCAAATCGCACGGAATTATCCCGCCAGGGTTCTCCTTTTTCATCAATATAAGGTGCGCCCGGACGTTCTGAAAAAAGCGGGTGGTCGACTAACCATAAACGCGGCCCGCTGCTGTTAAGTCGCGCTTCACGAATCAGCGCATAGCCATGCGAAGTTGAGGCATAGGCAACCACTTTTGTGGCCATTTTGGAGAGTACGCTGTGATAGCCGGGCAGGGCGACTGTGATCTCGGCACCGAGTTGCTCCAGAGCGAGAGGCAGGTGACCGGCAACATCACCGAGGCCACCAGTTTTAACCAGTGGGTAGGCTTCACTGGTGGCAAATAGTACTTTCATTCATCGTCCTTAATCTTCGTTGTTGACGGGCTTTAAAATCACACCGCTCAGTGGTGGTAACGTCAGTGTCAACGATTCTGGTTGATCCATCCAGGCGGTGGGTTCTGATGTTAGCGTACCTTGATTGCCCATGTTACTACCTGCGTAATATTCAGAGTCTGAATTGAATATCTCCTGATACGTCCCTCCGCTGGGGACACCAATGCGATAGTTGTTACGCGGAATCGGGGTGAAGTTCATGACAACAATGACAAATTGATCGCCGCTACGTCGCTGGAATACGACGACTGATTGCGCTGAATCATGGCAATCAATCCAGCTAAAGCCTTCCGAGTCAAAATCATTACCAAACAGTGCCGGTGTTTGAGTGTAGATTCTGTTGAGGTCAGCAATGGTTTTTTGCATGCCCAAGTGTTCATCGTGCTCCAGATAGGACCAAGGCAATCCTTTAGATTGATTCCACTCTTCGAACTGCGCCATTTCACAGCCCATGAACAGCAGTTTTTTACCTGGATAGGTGAATTGAAAGGTATAGAGTAATCGCAGGTTGGCGAACTGTTGCCAGCGGTTGCCCGGCATTTTACCGATCATCGAACCTTTACCATGCACCACTTCATCATGTGAGAACGGCAGTACAAAGTTTTCGCTGAAACAGTACAACATCCCAAAGGTGAGCTTGTCGTGATGGAAATGACGGTACACGGGGTCTTTGGATAGATAGTCCAGTGAGTCGTGCATCCAGCCCATATTCCATTTCATGGAAAACCCCAGTCCACCCAGCCAGGTTGGGCGGGAGACTTGAGGCCAGGAGGTGGATTCCTCAGCGATCATGAGGATGCCGGGGTGATGAGAGCCAATCGCCCCGTTCAGGTGTTGTATAAATTCAATCGCTTCGAGATTTTCGTTGCCGCCATGAATATTGGGTGTCCAGTCGCCTTCTTCACGGGAATAATCCAGATACAACATG
>CAZUAW010000222.1:0-4229 GCA_964618535.1 uncultured Thiotrichales bacterium | reverse complement strand
TGATTCTTTTCTTTATGGATGCGCATGTATCCAATCGCGTAGATGGATGTGACGACCCATAACAGACCCGCTACCAGCGCAAAGATCATTCCCAGGGCTTCGATCTTAAAAGCAAGGGTGATGCCGGGTATCGGTTCGGCAACGACTAGCGCAAACTCCTCTCCATTCAAAAATCGGTTTGCGATGATGATGACTAAGATCGCAACCAGCGAAGCGGTCACCAGCGTTATCCCTTCACGTAGATTGGGCTTGTGTCGTGCGGCAATAATCCCGACAGCGCCCAGCAGGGGTAAAAGCAGGGTTGTCAGAAGCAGTGTTGCTGCGCTCATTGAGCCGCTACCCCTAATACTTGCGCGGCGCGTTCTGCAACGCCTACGGTTAGTTCAGTGTCCAGACCAAAATAGATATTCGCAATGACCAGCGCCCAGGTAGGCGCGAGCAACAGTATGGGGGCTTCTTTCACGGCAAGAGTCGTTTCCGTTGCTGGCTTAAAATAGAGTGCTTCAATGATTTTTCCGATGTAAACCACGGCGAGCAATGAGCCGATCAGAATGACCGCCACCAGTATCCAGGCATCCTGTTCCAGCGCCGCCAATACCAGATACCATTTACTGATAAACCCAGCGGTACCCGGTACGCCAATCAAGCTCAAACCGCCAATGACGATGGCAGCAAAAGTCCAGGGCATCTGTCGGCCCAGACCCTGAATATTATCCATTCGACAGTCACCGATACGGTAAATAATCGCACCGACCGCCATAAACAGCGCGCCTTTCATCAACGCGTGGTTAAACAAATGAATGATCGTTGCGGTAACACCCATGGCGGAAGCAAAGCCGATCCCCAGCGCCATATAGCCGATTTGCGCGACGCTGGAATAGGCCAGCAGGCGTTTCACATCTGTCTGATAGATGGCATAAACCGATGCAATAATGATTCCGGCCACACCCGATAAAATAAACAGATCACCCGTGGGCGTACTCGATATAAAGCCGTCAGGGAAAACGGTGAACAAAACCCGCAGCATCACATATAGCGCGACCTTGGTTGCTGTAGCGGCAAGAAATACTGTGATCACGGTTGGCGCGTAAGTGTAGGCATTGGGTAGCCAGAGATGCAGTGGGAACAACGCCAATTTGAGCGCGAAACCGATCATGATAAAGGCAAAACCGGTGTGTACCGTGTTAAGACCAGCAACCTGCGGCAATCGTGCTGCCAGATCCATCATGTTCAAGGTGCCGGTTTGTGAATAGATCAGACCCACGCCGATTAAAAAGAAAGTCGCGCCCAGCGTTCCCATAATCAAGTATTGATAGGCCGAAGTCAGTGCTTGGCGTTTTTGTCCCAGGCTGATCAGGGCATAGGATGAGAGAGACGAAATTTCCAGAAAAACGAACAGATTAAAAATATCACCTGTTTGAGTAATACCCAGCAAGCCGGTTAAACACAGCAAGAAAGCGCTATAGAAAAGCGGAATCTGGTCTCTTGGGATTTCTTTTTCCGCGCTCAATAAAGCATAAGGCACGGTAATGGCAGCGATGCCAGAAACAATCAGCGCGACAAAAGCATTGACCGCATCAATACGATACTCAATACCCCAGGGCGGTGCCCAGCCACCCAGCTCGTAACTGATGACGCCATCGTGAACCACCGCCCATAGCTGCATGCTGGCGAGTATGAAACACAGAGAAGTCACCATAAGCGCGGTTGCCCACGGCAGTCGACCCCGTGGCATAACCGCTACCATGGGTGCTGCGATAAGGGGGATGACCACCAGCAGAAGGCTTAAATGATCCTGCATCACAAAGAATGATCCAGCTCGTGAATCTCATCTTCCTCAATGGTGCCGTAAGCCTCTTTTATCCGCACAACCAGTGCCAGACCCAGCGCCGTGGTGGCAACACCAACGACGATCGCTGTCAGAATCAACACATGAGGCAAAGGGTTAGAGTAGGCCTCAACACCTTCAGTAATGATGGGCGCTGCACCATTCTTGACTGTGCTCATACTGATATAGAGCAAAAAGACTGAAACTTGAAAGATATTCAGGCCGATAATTTTTTTGACCAGATTGCCGCGACTGATAACGGTGTAAAAACCCACCATCATCAGAAAAATAGCAATCCAGTAATTATAGTGACCGATAATAAAATCCATTACGGTCTACCCCTGCCCGCAAAGGCAAAAAAGATAATCAACATGACAGAAAAAACGGTAATACCCACACCGAGTTCTACTAGCAGAATTCCAAGATGCTGTCCGGCAATCTGGGTGCTGGCCAGCACCGAGTAGTTGAGATAATTTCCCCCTGAAAACAGCGCGACAACCCCAACACCCGCATAAATGAGCACCCCAAGGGCGGCAAGAATTCGCAAGATCATTGGTGGAATGACCTGCTCAGCGGCATCAAGCCCAAACACCAGTGCATAGAGTATGATCGCGGCGCTCATAATAACGCCTGCCTGAAAGCCGCCACCAGGGCCATAATCACCATGGAACTGCACATAGAGTGCAAACACAATAATGAGAGGAATCAGGGGTTTTGAGACAACTCGAAGGATAAGGTTTTGCGTCATTTTCTTTTGTGTTTCCCCGGATTGGGTTTTGGGCGCTTGCCGCCAATCAACAACAGCACCGCAATTCCCGCAGTAAACACAACAACAACTTCCCCCAGGGTGTCAAACCCTCGGTAACTTGCCAACACCGCTGTAACAATATTGGGAACCCCTATTTCCGTGATAGATCGCTCTATGTAGTAAGGCGCTACATAGACTTGAGCAGGTGCATCAGGATCACCAAATGCCGGGATATCCAGAGTGCCATAGACCAATGCCGCACCAGTCACTATGACTACTGCCAATGGCAACCAGGCACCATGACTTCGAGAAGGTTTTTCATTTTGATCTTTGGTTAATGCAATCGTTGCCAGCATCAGCACGGTTGAGATGCCAGCACCGACAGCTGCCTCGGTAAATGCCACATCAACGGCATCCATAACCACAAATATAGCGGCGGACAAAAAACTAAAAATGCCAAACAGCATGACAATGGCAAAAAGATTGCTCATGCGGACAATGGCTACCGCAGTAATCGCAAGAAACGCCAGCAGGGTGACGTCGATAAAAACATCAATCAAGATTTGACCCTGCTAGTTGCACTATCCAGTTTTGGTTTAAGACCGCCATGCATCGCTGCATTTGCCAATACATGTGAAGCGGTTGGGCTAGTAATAAAGAGAAACAGAAAAATCAGCGCCAATTTGAAAGCGGCGAGACTCAGCCCCGCCTGCAAACCCAAACCAAGCAGAATTAGCATGGTGGATAATGTGTCAGTTATCCCGGCGGCATGCTGGCGACTGTAAAAATCCGGAAATCGATGTATACCGACAGCGCCGACAATACCCACCAAACCACCACTGACAAGAAGAATCCAGCTCAGAAAATCAATGATCATCCCTGGTCCACCTTCTCATCCCCGGAGGAATGAAAATTACCGTGAACAACCAGTTTCATCACCGCTACCACGCCAATAAAATTGATCAACGCATAGACCAACGCAATGTCCAGCAAATCCGTTCGACCGGACAAAAAAGCCAAAACTGAGATCAGTAATACGATTTTGGTACCAAACATATTAATCGCCGCAATGCGGTCGTAAACGCTCGGCCCCATGAGCGCCCGCGCCAGTGCCAGCCCCAAAGTGACGAGAATTGCCAAAGATGCAGCAATAAACATTTTAGCCACCTTGCCTGTCAGCGACCTGATCCGGGATAGCTTTGCCCATATTGCCGGTGGATAACTCATCAGCCGCCTCTCTTGTCAGCGCATGGACAATAACCTTGTCTTCTGTCACTTCCACACTCACAGTGCCTGGCGTCAAGGTAATGGAATTTGCGTAAATCGCGCGCCCCAGACTGGTTTTTTGCGGTAACGGAATGTCAACCAGTTGCGGGCTAATTGATTCTCCTCTGACCGTCAATATTCGCTTCATGACATCAATATTGGCCGTCACAATTTCTCGAATAATATAAACAAAATAGGTGGGTAACTTTGAGGAAAGATGGAAGGGATAGCTTTCATGATCAATCACATCCATGCGCTTCATTAGAAAAATAGTCAGCGCAACGGACGCCAGCCCCAATCCCAGCAACAGAGGTTCAAAATGCCCTGACAATAAAAGCCAGAACACAAAAAGAAGTAGACCATACCTGAAAGCCATCATCAAAACGG
>CAZUAW010000221.1:0-4253 GCA_964618535.1 uncultured Thiotrichales bacterium | reverse complement strand
TGACCCCCAAAGTACCTGAGTCATTGCTATTAATACTTGAGTCTGTGCCGGAGATTTGAGCCAACAACTGCAAGTTAATTTCCCGCTTAGTTTTAAGTTCTTGTATCGCAGCATCAAGCTTTGCCAAGTCTGTATTTTGTTTTGCTCTTAATGAGGCCAATCTAGCTTTGAGTTCTGCTTGTGTTACACCTTTTTCAGCGGATATTTTTTCAATCTCATAGGTCAGCATAGTTTGTTTGGAAGCAAGGTCTGGCCTGATAACATCAAGTACCAAATCGCCAGTTCTTAGCTTTTCCCCTTCAACAGGGAATATTTCTCTGATCTTTACAGGGTAAGGAAAGCTGATGAATTCTTCCTGTTGATCTGCAATACCGACAAAGCTTTCTTGCTTGCTTTCAAAGCTGGTATTGATCGCAGCTAGAATCAAAATAGATAGCAGCCATGATCCTATGAAAATACTTTTACCTTTATTCATGTGAATTTTTATTCTTATTGTATTGAATGGGGTTTTTCAAATTATTATTTATATATCAACAGTGGCTTCTTGCAGCATGAAGTTTATCCCTTGTACCGAGTCTATTAACTTGATTGCATGGAGGAATTCTTCGTGCGTCACTTTTCTTTTTAATTTGATGTGATAAGCATAATCCAGGCGATCTCCTTGC
Source organism: uncultured Thiotrichales bacterium (assembly GCA_964618535.1). Taxonomy (GTDB): domain Bacteria; phylum Pseudomonadota; class Gammaproteobacteria; order UWMA-0217; family UWMA-0217; genus HyVt-560. The sequence goes on along the minus strand of CAZUAW010000221.1, from coordinate 3,588 downwards.
CCCATATCCCGTAGTGTAATGAGTGCAAAGTTCTTACAGTATTGACGAAGCACGGCTTCGAGTTTTGACTGGCGCTCACTATTATCATCAAGATTGAATCTCAACATACCGTCAAAATAATTGGTCGGTCCAAGCGGAGAATAGTGCAATATGATTGCTGCGAGACTAAATCCTAAAGTACCAATGACTGCTATTTTGAACGTATAAGCACCGCAGGCGATACCAGCGGCCAATGATGCAAATAAAAACAACGTATCTCGTGGATCCTTAAAGTTGGTCCGAAAACGAATGATCGCCATTGCAGCCATGATACCGACTCCTCTGGCAAGACTTTCGCCAACAGACTGAATAACCACAGCGGATATGATAGAAATTAATACAATTGACTGAACATAGTTTCTTGAATAGGACAGTCCACGAAATGTTTTTTGATAAACAAATGCAAGAATACTTGAAAGCACAAATGCTAGGAGCACCACATAGATCAGTGTCAATGTGCTGATGTTATCCGATACATTTTGAATTGCAGTAAACTCAATCATAGTGCTGCCTCGAAGATTGCTTCAATATTTGTGTCGCTAGTCAGTGTGATAGTAATGGTTGGATTTTCGCTGGACACGTCTCCTTGCCAGCGGACAAACTTAGCATCACCACGAGGATTCGCTTTAATACTGATTGGTAGATCTTTAAGCCAGGTTCCTGAAAATAATTCGGAGAGCGGTAAATCTACATTGGCAACTTTTATTGACCCAAGCGCTGGATTTGGATTAGTAATTTCAAGGTTCGCCCATCCGCTGGTTTGGGCACTTCCTTCAATTCCAAACTTTTGCAGCAGGTGGTCTTTGACGAAATTTGGGCGAACACGGGTGAACTCCCTAATTCTTTCTACTTCAGAATGCCAGTCAGAAATGGTTGTTACCGGTGATAAAATATCGTCAGTCCAACAATTACTAATAAAAGTGACTGGTTGATTAAAATCTTCTGTCCAACGCGCAAGGTGGTCTGGGATTTCGGCTTCGATAGAGCCACTAATTGTGTTAACGAGGCTGATGACCCTGTCAGACGTAAACGTGATGTTGAGATGGCTAGCTAGCCTTTGAGTAAATAGCGCCAAAAACTCTGAATTATCAATCAGTTTTCTGAGCAATAAGGTGGAATTCAGTAGGTTTGGGAAAATGACATTCTCAGTATCAGAAAGCATGTACTCAACTGAGTTGTAATTTGATCCATAGACATTACATTCATCAAACCCTAGATCGAGATCGAATAAAAACCAACGCCATGGCAGTGAGCCTGATTTATTAGTCCAGAACTTATTATTGTTTTGGAGTGTATCTAGGTTTGCAGAATAGATTTGAATAATTAGGAAATTGATAAAAGAATCAATATCAATTTTTGATGAGAGAACAGCGTAGTTCTCTGTTTCTGCCATATTATGTGTGCTGACAAAGTCATTGATTTCCTGAAATTGCGTAATGTCGCTGGAATTTGGATCTGAAGAAAAACTATTGATGATGACGTCATCAGGATTGAGGTTATGGTAAGTGTTGAGATAGTCTTTATTTACTCGGTCTCTGATGTAACGGATACCCTGGTATTCTCCGTTGATATACATCACGACCGGATGATAGTCCTGATAATCTAAATCCATCTGTCCTTTAATGGTGGATTGAATGAGTGGGTCTCTGATATATGCTTTAAACTGGTCAACACTGGTACCTCTGATAATAAGTGCTTGCAGTGGGTTTTTGTTTTCGCGGTCAAAAAATTCATAATCAAAATATTCAGAACCATATTTTCCTTTTGTTTTTACGGATATATTTTTGATGGGATATGTTCGACTAACGTGACCATGCATTTCTAAAGCAACTTGTTGATTTAAAACAGCGTTTCTATTTTCATCAAAATATTCAAAATTAACTGGACGTTCCCAATCCTTGTGATTGAAGTGTTCGGCATCCGCAGCAAAAATACCATGAGTCGAGTCGTAGAGGTGTCTGGGAGCGGTTGTTAAAGAAAGAATTCCGAGTTGGGTATCTTCATTCATAAAATAGCTTTGTGTGAGTATATTCCCAGGTAGTGCGTTATCGCTGAAACTTCTGGCGCGGACGATGGTTGTTTTACTGATTTCTATCGAGACATTGGAGCTTAATTCAGTACTGTCTTCGGGAATTGATCCATCCGTGGTAATAGAAACGCGAGTGTTAGGAGCGTCGGCTGTGATGATCAGTGTTTGTGGTTCAGAATAGATGCCGGCAGGAATTGAGAATTCTGGTTCGATAGCCTGAACTGCTTGATCATACAATTGAGTGCTATTTAATTGTCCAGGAGTTGGTTTATCCAGGAATCCTGCTGGTGCTGCGGAAACTACGCTCCTACCATAAGATATGTTCGCAATTTGATTGGGAAATTCTAGAGAATCAACGATGTTTCCATCAGCAGAGACTATAGCGATTTTCTCACCGCTTTGAGATAATTTAAAATTGGTGTGCAGTTCAATGCCGGCAATATTTCGTGCGTCAGCCCAAATCACTAAATAGTCTTCTGCTGCAATTTGACTGCCTTCAGGAAATACCCATTTATTCGGTGCTTCATCAGGATTGTCCGAGAGACTATATCCAGTTAAATCTACTGTTTCCGTACCAAAATTATATAACTCGATCCAGTCGTCATAGTTACCTTGGTCAGGATTAAGATGTGATTCGGTATTCGCCGCCATTAACTCATTTATGCGTACCGAAATAACAGGGATGTCGCCGCCCCGACCATTAGACCCAGACTCAATTAGAGGATGATTATCTGAATTTTCAGCGCCAGAATTACAGGCAAGCAAAGAAATCGTCAAAGTAATTGCAATGCAATTAAGCAGCAGCTGTTTCATGTTCCCCTCTCCCTGGGTCACCGTTTAAGCGATGTTATTATTTTTAGCGTGAACAGATATTGATCAAATTACATCAAACATCTAATCTATCAAGATGGATATCGGCGCTTACGCTGTTTACTTTAGGGGCTGCTTAACATTTCAATGTAGGCCGAGGGGCAGAAGTGATTTTGAACCTAAATCTTAATCGAGCGGTTCCCCATTCCAGGTTTTGCGCTAACTTTGGCAGAGCTATCATTGAGTACGTGGTAATTTTCTTCAGTCGTTGTATTAATAAGTATCCATTCATTGGTTACTTCAGCCTGAGTAAATGTGGTCACCATATAACCACGATGCTCAGTTTCACAAAACTTCAGGTTATCAATGATTTCTACAAGTCCTTCGGCCAATAGCTGACTGTCTTCCCAGGGACGGTACGATTCCAACCCGTGGGATGAAACAGATGCGGTTGAAAACTCAACGCCAGCTTGGGTTCCATTATTGCTGACCAAATCATTGGCCCAAGCATTGTGTGTATCAGCACTGAGTACCACCAAGTTTTTGTCTAGCGAAACTGCATCATTGAGAAGGTTTTCGCGTTCATTCGCGTATCCATCCCAGAACTGCAAACTGTAAGGTATTGTTGGAGAGTCGAGGAGTAACTGCTCCTCAGTGCTGATTGAATCAGGGTTAGCTTCTGCTCGTAGCCGCAGCGCATAAAACTCCTG
>CAZUAW010000220.1:0-4262 GCA_964618535.1 uncultured Thiotrichales bacterium | reverse complement strand
TACGCCCCAGTCAATGTCTTTGCAGTAAGCATTCTGTACACAAATATCAGTAATTTTTTCCAGCGTCAGTTTTTTTGCTCGGCCTTCGACCATGCTGTTGTACTGATGCATCAGTTCATGTAAGTCCATACTTTCAGCATATAAACCCGCAGCAGCAAAAGGTGGGGTCATGTGACTGATAATGACCGCCCGACCACGCCGTTTGGCTTGCACGGCTTCACCGACATCATCGATAATAAAGGGATAAACAACCGGTGTATCACCAACAGCCAGCGCCGCGCCGTCGTAAACCGAGAGCGAACGCTCCTTGCCAGGCAAGTATTCCTGACTGCCGTGAGTGCCGAGGTGAATCAATGCGTCACTGCCAAAAACTTTTCGTGCGTATAAATAAGCTGCCAGATAATAATGGTTAACTGTGATGGTTTTATCATGGTAAAGCGATTTTTCCTTATCGTTCTGATCTCCGCGTGGCGGCTGCCGCATAATGATTAAGTTACCGAGTTTAATCCGTGGAATGACAAAATACTTTTTACCATCACGCTCAATCACCATGAAAGCCTTTTCAGCTTTTCCCCAATCTTTTTCTATCGCATCACGAGTGGCTTCTGGCAGGGTATTTAAAAATGTATTATATGTTGCCACCGGCATTAATTCTGCGAGACCGTCATCGAGCAGGGAGGTTAATTTATAGTCTCGATAAAATGGGCGTAGAATTTTATTCACATCCTCTAATAGCTTTTTCTTTTCAGCCACTTCTACCTGATAGCCATCATCTTTTAATGCCAGTGTGATTTGCTCAATGCTGTCAGGAATATTCATAAATGAGGCGGTAATGTTTTTCTCACCGGCAGGGTAGTTCCAAACCATCATCGAGAGCTTTTTGTCCGCGTTTGGCTTAAAGACAAGATTGGCTTGATTTAATGAACGTTGCACAATCGCATCAATCTGCTCATCCAAAAGCTCAATCACTTCTGTGCCTCGTGGTGAAGCAGCAACCGTCGTGATATCAATCACACCAGCAGTCTCCGGCATTGATAGCATAAAGGGTGTCATCATGGGAGAGACCCCTTGTGCATCACCTCGCCAAAATTCTGCATCGCCATCATAGTATTGAATGGCATGCAGTACGGGTACGCCGAGTTTTTCAAATTGTTTAGCGCGTTTGTTGGCAGCATGCATGGTGCGCAGGTTAATTAAATTATTCACCACCACTCGATCGTTCTGCATGATGAGTGGTGTGTAATCAGTTTTATACTCTGCAATGTAAAACGGAATCACAAATGCGCCTTTGTTTTCGAGCTTTTTAATCAGGCTGTCTACGACATTGTTTTTACCTGCACCAAAATGTGCCAGTCGCATCATTATGCCAATTACGGGCTGATCACTGGGGGGCTCAGTGATATTTTTCCACTGTAAATAGCTTTTTAAATCCGGAAATATTTTGTCTTCATAGTCAGGGTGATAAATGCCTTGGTTGGGATAATCTAGTGGTGGCAAAACAGCGCTATTATTCAGCTTGAAAATTTCCGCGTTCAAATAGTCACCCAGGCGACTCATGTTAACAGCGCCACCATTGCGGTAGTACCGGCTGATATTGTCAGCCTGGTCAGCAGACAGCGCGTTTAATAACGGATTATCGGCTGACCAGGGCAGAGCAACGATGGGGGTTTTTAAACCTTCTGGAACGGGTAAAAATGGAACAAATTTCTCCTTTGCAAATTTTTTATTGACCGAGCTGAAGAATACGAAGTCATAGTCACTGGTGAGTTCTGATAATGGTTTTTCTGTACCTTCTTTCACTTTAATATGTTCAAACAGCAAGCCTTTATTTTTGTTTTCTTGATTGAGCAGATTGACGCGGGATTTTGAGCTGTGATCAGCAGACACCACCAGGATTTTTTTTAGCGTTTCAGCATCCGCCAGAGCGAGCTGATTTCCGGTGAAAAAGAACAGTGTTGTGAGGCATAGTTGAAAGATGAGTGATCGTTTATTCACTGTCGCTTTCTCCTCTTTCTCCGCTTTTATTTTTGCCTTCATCAGGCACATATACAATCGAACCATCATCCATTTTGTAAGCAACACCCGCGCGCGCGCCTTTACCGTTACCGATTTCACCTGATGATTTATATTGGGTGATTTTTTCGCCTTCCTTGATGATCATTTCCATTTCCGGCGTGCCCGCATTTTTGACAATGGTGACGTTTTCACTACCGTAAGGGCTGAGAGGGTTGCTGGCGATTGAAATCAGCAGGGCGGCGATAAGTACTAAAAACACATCGACAATATTCACCACTGAAAGAATTGGGTTCAGCTCTTCGTCTTCATCCAAAAACTTCATCTTGCTTCATTCACGCCGGTCTTCACGACAGAAGCTAATGACAGTAAATCGACCATTTCATCGGCCAGCCAGCGCTTTTTGACCGCAGCCATCCAGAACGTCACAGAGGCAATGATTAGCCCAAAGATGACCGCTGAAAAGGCCACCACCAGGTTTTCACTAATACCTTGTATATTCCCATTTGCCAGTGATTTTAATGCGGGCCCCATGGGAATCATGGTGGCAACAAGTCCCAGCATGGGTGCGACTCGGGTGACAATTCGCAGGGTTTCCAGATTCTTTATCGCAAATACGGATAGGCTGTCTTCTGAGTAGGATTTTTGAATAGCCGCGAAATTAAACAGGTCGTAGCCTTTGACTTTGATCGCCGGATTATCCTTGTCTTGCAAGCTGTTAATACCCTCTTGATAGAGCCCCAAATTTCTTTTTCGAATAACCCATTGGGAAATAAAATCTCCCAGCATAAAAATGGCATATAAAAATAAAAAGACAATGGCGAGCAATACAGGTGTCAGAAAGAAACCTGAAACCTGATACATTAAATTTTCAAGAGGATTCATAAATCGATACTTTTTGTAGAGGGGTGGAGCGATTGATTTTCCGTTCCTCAGAAAACGGCATTATTGGTTGGATCGTAGCAGCGACACCTAGCCCGAATATTGCATGAATTCATGAGAATCTCGCTTAATATATTGTTTTCACGGGGAATTGTTTTTACGCGTCTCGTATCGGTGATTACGGGCAAGTGAAAAGAATTTCCTGTGGAATCAATAGATAAGCGAGAACTCGTGTAATTCATGAAATATTCGGGCTAGCCGCGATATACTGAGATTAGTTGTTTATCGCGGTGAGGCGCCGCTCCTGCAGGGGGGGGGCTTATTTCCAGCCAGCGCGATCCATAATTTTGACCGCCAGTGGATTGTTCTCACCCAGTAGCGTTAAATTAATCTGATCTGCTTTAAAGTCACCAAGTTTTTTTAACAGCTTGCTGGTGACTACGTCTTTGCGAATTGGGTATTCATGGTTGACTTTGGCATACCATGCCTGTGATTCGTCGTTAACCAAAAATTCCAGTAGTTTGATGGCGTTTTCCTTGTTTTTGGCTGCGGTGGTAATTCCGGCGCCACTGACGTTAACGTGAGCGCCTCGATTTTCTTGATTGGGCCAGAAGACCGAAACCATTTTTGCGGCTCTACGCTGATCTTTATCTTTACCCTTGAGCATCTTTCCGAGGTAATAGGTGTTTGCGATGGCAATATCGCACTGTCCGGCAGCGACAGCTTTAATTTGATCACGGTCACCACCTTTGGGTGAACGCGCAAAGTTTTTTACCAAGCCTTTGGCCCAGGCTTCAGTTTTTTCTTCACCATTTGCGGCAATCATTGAAGCGACTAGTGACTGGTTATAAATATTTCCAGAGCCACGTACGCAGATTGTGCCTTTCCATTTAGGGTGAGCGAGATCTTCATAATTGAAAAGCTGGCTCTCATTGATGCGACCTTTTGCGTACATAATGGGGCGGGCGCGCAGGGACAGGCCGTACCATTGCCCCTCTTTATCACGCAAATGCGCGGGAACTGCTTTATTGAGTGTTTCTGATTCTATTGTTTGTAATAACCCCATCATTTTAGCGCGATGCAAGCGACCGGCATCGACGGTAATTAAAATATCTGCTGGGGTATTTTTGCCTTCGCTTTCCATGCGCTTTAATAACGCATCGGCCTTGCCTGTAAGTAAGTTCACTTTAATATTGGTGGCTGCGGTAAATTTATCCAGCAAGGGTTTAATTAATTTCTCCTTGCGGGCGGAATAAAGATTCACTTCATCTGCAATAGCAGCCGATACTGAAGTTGCGATGAGCAAAAAAAGTACAAATTGTTTGAACATGGCTTACCTCCATATTAGAAAAATTGTAATGGTCTAA
>CAZUAW010000219.1:0-4264 GCA_964618535.1 uncultured Thiotrichales bacterium | reverse complement strand
CCGGATCACTGATTGCGCTTGCTCGAAAAGCCATTTTTCATCTGTATAGCATTTAAATCATGAGTAAATATTGCATTGTGTTTACCTTAAAAGTTAGTAAGAGTTATTTGATTTCACTTTGTTAACGAATGGCGATGCTAAATTTCTACATTGAAAGAGATTATTTTGCATTTCCCCCAATGATCTTGTTTAGATAGGTAGGCTAGCAAAACTGAAATGACGGGCTTGGCAAGCCCGTTGTATTTAGTCTTAAAAGATCGTAAACCTTCCAATGGTTCACTTAATAGTCAATATTGATACTATAGATTATCGCATTGCAAATAAGTGACTAAAAGATGGCAACTGAACGAAGCAGTGTCCGCATTGGCATTGTGAACCCTAAAAGCCCTGCTAACATGGGTTCGGTCTTGCGCGCAGCTGGCTGCTTTCAGGTAGATGCCGTTATCTATACGGGCACCCGCTATACACGCGCAGCTAAATTTCAGACGGATACAAAGTCCATTGCCAATCAAATACCTTTGATAGCCGTTGAGTCTTTACTGGAAGATAACCCTGCACAGGTTAAAGTGGTTTGCGTTGAGCTGGTTGAAGGCGCAACACCGTTGCCAGAATTTAATCACCCCAACTATGCGTTTTATATTTTTGGGCCAGAAGATGGAAACCTTTCTCAAGCATTGATTGATCAAGCCGATGAGGTGGTTTATATCCCAACGATTGGCTGTCTGAATTTGGCTGCGACGATTAATGTGGTGCTTTATGACCGACTGGCAAAAATGAATTCGGATATTGCTTCGGATAGCTTGATTCGTAGCAGTAGAGATACGAATAATAATTTAAAATGGTAAAAGTGCTTTAACCCGGATATTTCATGAATTACATGCGCCCTCGCTTGTCTATTGATTCCACAAGGAATTCTTTTCACTTGCCCGTAATCACCGATACGAGACGCGTAAAAACAATCCCTTGTGAAATCAATATCCTGCGCGATCATCACATGAATTCATGAAATATCCGGGTTAAAAATAAATATTCAAATAAAAAACGGAGCAATCTTGCGATTGCCCCGTTGAGGGTTTTACTTAGGCTTGATATTACTTGCCAATACTCACTTCTACACGTCTTGCTTGTGCGGCTGTACCGGAACCTGTCGTCTCGACCGGTTTCTCCTGAACGATGCGATCGGCAGTGATCCCTGAAGCCTGTAGCATCTGACTGACTGTTGCAGCGCGTTGCTTGGAGAGCTCCTGATTAAGATCAAAGTTACCCACCGCTGAGTGAAATCCTGAAACAACGGCTTTTGAGCCTGAATTTGCCTTCAGGTACGCAATGACTTTTGCAAGGGTTGAGTCAGGATCATTCGGCGAGACTGCACTGTTATTTGCAAAATAGAGCTTGGCGGATGTGGGTAATACAGCCACAACCTCTTTTGCATCGACAATAACCGTTCGGGTGGTAGACGAGGTATTGCCAGCCTTATCCGTTGCGGTATAGGTCAGTACATATTCTCCTGGCGTGTTGTAATCCACCTCACCGGTGACTATTACTGAGGCTTCGCCATCGACATTATCCATCGCGGCTGCGCCAGCATCGGCATAACTCGTTCCAACTGGAACGTGAACCGCAGAGTCACCATTGAGATTGAGGATTGGTGCCAACGTATCGGCTAACGGTGCTTCGACTATTTTTTCCACCTCAACCATTTTTTCGACTGGAGCGGGTACCTTCGGTGCACAGACGCCGCCGTTTTTACTCCAAGGGCTGGCTTGTAAAAACCATAGCAGCACTAACAGTAGAAAAAGTAAAATCGCAACGATTTTCCACAACCGACTAAATGCAGGCCAATGGGGCGAAATTGTAGCTTCGTTATTGTAGTTCATGATTTATTCCTCTCCACCGTCAAGTATGTCCTGCCAAGCCTTCAATGCTTCCCATTGATTGCTCGCAGCCAGACCAGACTGCGCTGGCCAGGTGCCAGGTTTAGCCAATTTAAAGTTAGGACCAGCAGCATCCAGAATTTTCTGGATATCGCCAGGATCTGTCACCGATAACTCTCGGTAGGTGTGAGTGCCTGCGGCATGAATCAGCTCATCAATCTTAGGACCAATGCCTTCAACGACGGTAAAATCAACATGATGACTATTGCCTTTGGCTCGATAATTGAAACCAGCAGACCTCGCCATTCCTACATCAACGGCAGGACCGCGATTCATCGCTTCTAGCTGATTCTCCAGATCACTTATACGTGCAACGTGCTCAGGGTTATCAACGGTTTGCGTTCCTCCACCGGAGCCACCTGAGGATGCATTAGCATCTGGATAGACACCACCATCAAGAATATCCTGTAATGCCTTAAGCGCTGGCCAGCGATTGTTGCTAGCGAGATTTGCCTGATCAGGCCAGGTACCAGGATTTGCCATCTGAAAATTTGAACCGGCTTTATTGAGTATGCCCTGAATTCTGGCAGGTTCTACTCTAGAGAGTTCAGCAAATGTGTTAATTCCGTCTGCGTGTATCAGCTCGTTAATCTTGGGGCCAATGCCTTCAATTGCAGTGAAATCATCTTCTGCCTTAATGGTGATGCCAGCCGCGCGTGCAGCTGGGACATCAATCCTTGGGCCACGCTTCCAACCTTCGATTTCACCTTCAAGATCTCCAATCCTGGAACGAAATCCACTAATCTTAGAATTTTCATCTTCGAGCAGGCTGATTCTGGTTAAATGTTGAGGATTATCAATTTCTTTGATGACTTCTTTCTCAACAATCTTCTCGACTACTTCAGGCTTTCTATTTTCCAGCTCGGTAATCCTAGATTTAAAACCCGAAATGCTGGAATTTTCCTGCTCAAGCATTCGAATTCTTGAGAGATGTTGGGGGTTATCAACTTGCTTGACCACTTCTTTTTCAACAATCTTCTCAACGACTTCAGGCTTTCTGTTTTCCAACTCAGAAATTTTAGACCTGAATCCAACAATACTAGAATTTTCTTCTTCCAGTGCTTTGATGCGGCTCATATGCAGAGGATTATCCACCTCTTTAATGATTTCTTTTTCGACAATTTTTTCAACCACTTTTGGCTTGGCACTTTCGAAAGTTGATATTCTGGATTTGAGATTTCCGATTTGAGCATTATCAGCTTTCAAACTTGAGATGAGCGATAAGTGCTCTGGATTATCGACGACTTTTTGAACAGTCACTTTCTTTTCGACAATTTTTTCAACCGGTGCTGGCCCGTATTTAAGACGTCGGGCAAACCAGCCGCTAAGCAGCCACCCGATGAGGCCACCAGCCAAGTATGGCCACAGCTTACATAAGAGTACTAACATAAATATCTCCTCCTTTAGAGATTATTTGTAGAGATTTTCTTATTGCGCGCGAAATCTCTCACGCAACTACTTATATAGAATAAAATCCGAATATTTGCCCAGTTTTTAGATGTTTTTTTAACAGATCCTAATGGCTATTTTTTGCTCTGGTGAATGATCGCACTGAATGGCTCAACTTATTTTTAGGACTAAATGTCCGAAATATCTGAAACAAAACAGAAAAAAATCATATCCTATTGATATAATTAGTTATTATTAGAACTAAAGTCAGTGATTTGTGAGATGAAAACGTGTCGATACACATAAATCAATCAGTGAGATTCTTAGCGCTACCCAGAATTCTACGATGTGACAATTTGTTAAAATTTAAGCTATTTTGACAATATCATTAATTTGGACCTTCCCAGCTTGAACTACTCGGGCTGTAATACCGCCATGACCTCGAATCGCGTTATAGCCCCCGGCACCGAAGACATCTTCCATAAAGGAACAAGGATGGCATAAACCGGTAAATTCGAGCACCGCACCACCAATCAGGAATTGCTTGTCTTTTAAAGCCAGTAAATTTAAACCGCTAACGCTAATATTTCTCCGCAGTAATTCCGGCGCAACTGAGTCCCTACCAAGCAATGCTGCTATCACAGCTAAATGTTCACTTTGAATTAATGTAACCTGGCGTTTACCTGATCGACCAGCATATCGATCACCCACTAAACCACCGGCAGGATCTGCATCCACTTCCGCCACCACCTCAATCTCACTACGCCGTGATGGTCGTAAACCAATCCAGTCAACGCGCCCAACTTGAGGTAAAGTATTCAGCAGTTTTTGCATTGGCGTTTCGGTTTTTAATTCATCAGGATTCATTGATTTTATTCAGAACAATTCTCTAGCCCGGATATTTCATGAATTCATGTGATGATCGCGCAGGATATTGATTT
>CAZUAW010000218.1:0-4290 GCA_964618535.1 uncultured Thiotrichales bacterium | reverse complement strand
GAGCTCTCGCTTATCTATTGATTCCACAGGAAATTCTTTTAACGTGCAAGGATGCACTAATACTGCGATTGCAGGATGCAAAGGAGCAGTGCACTTGCCTGTAATCGCCGATACGAGACGCGTAAAACAATTCCCTGTGAAAACAATATATTAAGCGAGATTGTCGTAAACTCAGCAATATCCGGGCTAGCCCCATTAACCGCAGTTTTGTGACAGACTGCCGTTATGCGCCTTTTCTGGTAAGATTCGCAGCCTAAAAAAATTTGTGTGTGTGGTTGAGCATTGCTTGATCACCACAGACTTCAGAGACAGTTTTATGAATGCAATCATGCAACCGCAAGATGTTGATTCGCTTGAGACCCAAGAATGGCTTGAAGCACTGGAAGCCGTCATTAAGAACGAGGGAATTGAGCGTGCTCATTTTCTGATCGAGCAATTGGTTGATGAGGCACGACGCTCTGGCGCTAATCTGCCGTATTCTCCCAATACGGCGTATGTGAATACCATTCCTACGCACATGGAAACGCCAATCCCGGGCGATCAAGCGATTGAGAACAAGATTAAATCCTGGATTCGCTGGAATGCTGCCGCCATGGTGGTTCGAGCGAATCGTAAAAACGGTGAGCTGGGCGGTCACATCGCTTCATTCGCATCGGCCGCAACCTTATATGATGTCGGCTTCAACCATTTTTGGCGTGCGCCAACGCCAGAGCATGGCGGCGATATGATCTTCTATCAGGGACATTCTGCGCCGGGTATGTATGCACGCGCATTTCTGGAAGGTCGTCTGAGCGAAGAGGATCTGGATAAATTTCGTCAGGAAGTCGATGGCGGTGGATTGTCTTCCTATCCGCATCCCTGGTTGATGCCTGATTTCTGGCAGTTTCCGACCGTCTCGATGGGTCTTGGTCCGATCATGTCGATCTATCAGGCACGGTTCCTGAAATACATGCAGCATCGTAATCTGGCGCATACCGAAAAACGCAGAGTGTGGGCGTTTCTGGGTGATGGTGAAGTCGATGAGCCGGAAACACTCGGCGCAATCTCTCTCGCCTCGCGCGAGAAGCTGGATAACCTGACCTGGGTTGTTAATTGTAACTTGCAGCGTTTAGATGGCCCGGTTCGTGGCAATGGCAAGATCATCCAAGAGCTTGAGGCGGTGTTCCGTGGCGTTGGCTGGAATGTTATCAAGGTAGTCTGGGGTGGTTATTGGGATCCGTTGTTAGCAATGGATCACGATGGTTTGCTGCGTCAGCGCATGATGGAAGCGGTTGATGGCGATTACCAGAATTACAAATCCAAAGATGGTGGCTATGTCCGTGAGCATTTCTTTGGCAAGTATCCTGAATTAAAAGAGATGGTTGCAAAAATGTCGGATAAAGACATTTGGCGACTCAATCGTGGCGGCCATGATCCGCACAAAGTTTATGCGGCCTATCATCAGGCAGTGCATAACAATGATGGCAGACCCACCGTGATTCTCGCGCATACTGTTAAAGGTTATGGCATGGGTGCAGCAGGCGAAGCCTTGATGGGCGCGCACCAGAAAAAGAAAATGGATAATGAGTCCATGATCGCTTTTAAAGACCGTTTCAATATTCCGTTATCGGATGAAGATGCGGCTGCGGCAAAATACTACGTTCCACCAGCGGATAGCCCCGAAATTCAGTACATGCGTGACCGACGCAAAGAATTGGGCGGCGCCATGCCGGTACGCCAACAGATGGCAGCACCTCTGGAAGTACCAGAACTCAGCGCTTTTGACAGCTTGCTCAAGGGCAGCGGTGATCGTGAAATGTCCACCACTATGGCATTTGTGCGGATGCTGACGCTGCTGACACGCGACAAAAAAATTGGCAAAAACATCGTCCCAATCGTGCCAGATGAAGCACGTACCTTTGGTATGGAAGGCATGTTCCGCCAGCTGGGCATTTATTCCTCAGTCGGGCAGCTTTACACTCCGCAGGATCAGGATCAGGTGATGTTCTACAAAGAAGATCTCTCCGGCCAGATTCTTGAAGAGGGTATTAACGAAGCCGGTGCGATGTGTTCGTGGATTTCCGCTGCGACCTCCTACAGTACCCACGGCGTCAACATGATTCCGTTCTACATTTACTACTCCATGTTCGGTTTTCAGCGCATCGGCGATCTGGCTTGGGCGGCAGGTGATCAGCGCGCACGAGGCTTTTTGCTCGGCGGCACCGCAGGTCGAACGACGCTGGCAGGTGAAGGCTTGCAACATCAGGACGGCCACGGCCATGTTCAAGCGAACATGATTCCGAACTGCATCAGTTACGATCCAACATTCTCCTACGAACTCGCCGTTATCATTCAGGATGGAATGCGTCGCATGTTCAAGGAGCAGGAAGACGTGTTCTATTACATCGCCGTGATGAACGAAAATTACACTCATCCTGAAATGCTGAAGGGTGCGGAAGACGGCATCATTAAAGGTATCTACAAATTCCGTAAAGGTGGTCGCAAGAAGAAGCGTGTACAACTGCTTGGTTCTGGTACGATTTTTCGCGAAGTGATCGCTGCTGCCGATATGCTGGCTGAAGATTGGGGTGTGGATTCTGATTTGTGGAGCGTCACCAGTTTTAACGAGCTGACCCGCGAAGGTCAGGATTGTGATCGCTGGAATATGCTCCACCCAAAATCCAAGCAGCGAGTGCCTTATGCCACGCAAATGCTGGATGGCTCAAGCGGCCCATTTATCGCCTCAACCGACTATATTAAAGGCTATGCAGAGCAAATAAGACCTTACGTGCCAGGTAACTACTCAGTGCTGGGAACCAACGGTTTTGGTCGTTCTGATACCCGTGCGCAGCTACGCAAACACTTTGAGGTGGATCGCTTCTATGTCACCGTTGCTGCTTTGAAGGCACTGGCGGACGAAGGTACCATCAAGCCGGAAGAAGTCACTAAGGCGATCAAAAAATATGGCATTGATATCAACAAACCTAACCCGCTGCACGCATAGGAGGCACTGATGGCTGTTAAAGAAATCGTTGTTCCTGATATCGGGGATTTTGGCGAAGTTGAAATTGTAGAAATTCTTGTTGGCGCTGGAGACAGTGTTTCTGCTGAGGATTCGTTAGTCACATTGGAATCGGACAAGGCTTCAATGGAAATCCCTTCCAGTGATGCGGGTGTGATCAAAGAGTTGAAAGTGGGTGTTGGCGATATGGTGTCGCAAGGCAGTTTGTTGCTGATGCTGGAACTCAGTGATGCTGCAAATGATGATTCTGCTGCCTTAGAGAAAGCCCCAGAAGTTGCTGCGGTTAAGCCTGCGGCAGAGCCAGAGCCAAAGTCTGCGCCTGCGCCAAAAGCTGAGGCACCTAAACCTCAAGCAGCTGCGCCTAAAGCGTCTCCAACTGCCTCTATTGATGAAGTCAGTTTTTCCAGTGCTTATGCCAGCCCGTCAGTGCGCCGTTTTTCACGCGAGCTGGGTGTAGATTTGGGGCAGGTAGAAGGTTCGGGCAGAAAAGGTCGGATCGTTCAGCAAGATGTTAAAGAATTTGTAAAACGTGAGATCAATCAAGGTGGTAGTGGTCTTGGTGTTGCGCCAATGCCAGAAATTGATTTCAGCCTCTGGGGCGATATCGAAGTTAAAAAACTCAGTAAGATCAACAAGCTGACGGGGAAATTTCTGCATCGCAATTGGGTCACTATCCCGCATGTTACGCAGTACGATGAGTCAGATATCACCGAGCTAGAAAAATTTCGTAAGCAAATGGTGCCGGAGTATATCGACAAAGGCATCAAGATTACCTTACTGGCATTTTTGATTAAGGCGGTTGTCTCCGCGCTGAAAGAGCTGCCCAAATTTAATTCTTCGCTCGATCCTTCCGGTGAGAAGTTGATTTTGAAAAGCTACTATAACGTCGGAGTTGCAGTAGATACAGCGGATGGATTAGTCGTCCCAGTGATTAAAGATGCGGATCGCAAGAGCCTCATAGACATCGCTGCCGAGCTGGGAGATATCAGTAAAAAAGCACGAGATAAAAAGCTCACGCCGGGCGATATGCAAGGTGGTTGCTTCACTATTTCCAGCCTCGGCGGGATTGGTGGCACCAATTTCACACCGATTGTGAATGCGCCAGAAGTGGCAATTCTCGGTGTCTCAAGAGCCAAAATGAGTCCGGTCTGGAATGGCGAGGCGTTCGAGCCAAAGCTGATATTGCCGCTGTCATTGTCCTACGATCATCGCGTCGTTGATGGTGCCGATGGCGCACGTTTTACCACGCTACTCAGCAAAATGCTCTCGGATACGCGCAGGTTATTGCT
>CAZUAW010000217.1:0-4319 GCA_964618535.1 uncultured Thiotrichales bacterium | reverse complement strand
GGAATCAATAGATAAGCGAGAACTCGTGTAATTCATGAAATATTCGGGCTAGGTATTTTTTCGGTGTTTGTAAGATCGTGTCACAAGCTAGACGAGTATTGATATACTCCCCGCTTTCCCATTGACACCGAGAGCACCCATGTTTAGCAAAGATATGACAATTGCAGGTTACGACGATGAAATTGGCGATGCGATTAACCACGAAGCCGTTCGCCAGGAAGATCATATCGAACTGATTGCCTCTGAGAATTATGCCAGCCCCAGAGTCATGGAAGCGCAAGGTTCGGTGCTGACCAATAAATATGCCGAGGGCTATCCTCGTCGCCGCTATTACGGTGGTTGCGAGCATGTTGATGTGGTGGAGCAATTGGCGATTGATCGGGTTAAAGCATTGTTTAATGCAGATTATGCGAATGTTCAGCCTCATTCGGGTTCACAGGCGAATGCGGCGGTGTATATGGCTTTGCTGAATGCGGGTGATCCAGTGCTCGGGATGAGTCTGGCACATGGTGGTCATTTGACTCACGGCTCCAAAGTGAGCTTTTCCGGCAAGTTGTACGATGCGAAACAGTATGGGCTGGATCCTGAAACCGGTGAGATTGACTATGAGCAGGTTGAGCAATTAGCGCGTGAACACAAGCCGAAAATGATTGTTGCTGGATTCTCTGCCTATTCTCAGGTGGTTGATTGGCAGCGATTCAGAGATATCGCGGATGAGGTAGGCGCGTGGCTGCTGGTGGATATGGCGCACGTTGCCGGTTTGATCGCCGCCGGTGTTTATCCCAGTCCGGTGGGCATTGCAGACATCACCACCTCAACGACGCATAAAACTTTGCGTGGCCCGCGAGGCGGGATTATCCTTGCCAAAAGTAATCCTGATTTAGAGAAAAAGCTTAATTCTGTGGTTTTCCCTGGCATTCAGGGTGGCCCGTTGATGCATGTGATTGCAGCCAAAGCTGTCTCGTTTAAAGAGGCGCTGGAAGAAGATTTCAAAACCTATCAGGCGCAGGTTGTGGTGAATGCCAAGGCAATGGCTGCGGTGATGATGGAGCGCGGTTACAACGTCGTTTCCAACGGCACTGAGAATCATCTATTTTTGCTCGATCTCATTGATAAACCCATGAATGGCAAGCAGGCAGATGCGGCGCTGGATGCGGCAAATATTACCGTGAACAAAAATTCAGTGCCCAATGATCCTGAATCTCCGTTTGTCACCAGTGGTTTACGCATAGGTACGCCAGCAGTCACTACGCGCGGATTTAACGAGCAGGATTGCCGCGATTTGGCTGGCTGGATTTGTGATGTGCTGGATGATTTTGAAAATGAGGCTGTGATTGCCGAGGTGAAAGAGAAAGCCCTGAAGCTTTGCCATGATCATCCGGTGTATCGGGGATAAACCATGCATTGCCCGTTCTGTCGCCATACGGATACCAAAGTGATCGATTCCCGCTTAGCCGGGGAGGGTGAGCAGATTCGTCGTCGCCGTGAGTGTCTGGATTGCGGCGAGCGATTTACGACCTACGAGAGCGCTGAGCTGAACATGCCCAGGCTGGTTAAACGCGATGGTCGGCGGGAAGGGTTTGATGAGGAAAAACTGCGTCGCGGTGTATTGTTTGCGCTGGAAAAGCGGCCGGTTAAAACCGAGCATGTCGAGCAAGCGATTAATCAGGTGAAGAAACGATTAATGTCTTCGGGCGACAAGGAAATAAATACGCGGCGTCTGGGTGATTGGGTGATGGATGAATTGCTCAAGCTCGATCAAGTTGCGTATATTCGATTTGCTTCAGTGTATCTCAGTTTTGAAGACATGGATGCGTTTCGTGAAACCATCGAACAGTTGGAGCAGGGGCTTTCGCCTGAAGCGCGAAGGCATCAGATTCCGCTGATTGATCCTGAATAATGTCATTTTCTGCCGCTGATCATAAGTGGATGGCACGAGCACATCAGCTTGCTGCCAAAGGCCTGTATTCTACTCACCCCAATCCGCGTGTTGGCTGTGTGATTGTTAAGGATGACGAACTTGTTGGCGAAGGTTTTCATCTTCAAAGCGGTACGCCACACGCTGAAGTTCACGCGTTAAATGCTGCTGGTACGGCTGCCGAAGGCGCAACAGCCTATGTCACATTAGAGCCTTGTAGCCATACTGGCAAAACACCTCCCTGTGCAGATGCTTTGATTAAAGCCAGGGTTGCCAGAGTGGTTGCTGCGATGGAAGATCCTAACCCGCTTGTTTCCGGTCAGGGACTCGCAAGATTACAGGCAGCAGGCATCGTCGTTGAATCAGGCTTACTATCGCAGCAAACTCAACGGCTGAATCGCGGATTTGTTCAACGCATGCAAACGGAATTGCCGTGGGTGAGCGTTAAGCTTGCAATGAGTCTTGATGGACGCACTGCGATGGCTTCTGGCGAGAGCCAGTGGATCACCGGTGAAGCTGCTAGGCTGGATGTGCAAAGACTACGCGCCCGAAGCGCTGCTATTCTCACAGGTATTGGTACGGTGCTGGACGACAATCCATCTATGAATGTTAGAGTCGATGCCGCGTTGCTTGGCTGTGAGCTTGAGCCGCAGCAACCGCTGCGCGTTATTGTCGATTCAAATTTGCGCACACCGGTTGATGGAAAGATTTTAAATGGTTGTGATAAAGTGCTGATTTTTCACGGTTCTGAAGCCGAGAATCTTAGCAAGCCTTGGCCTGAAAACGTTGAGCTTTGCGTGATCAAGCAGCGTGAAGATGGGCTAGATTTACAGGCAGTGATAGCCGAGCTTGGTAGTCGGAAAATCAATGAAGTGCATGTGGAAGCGGGTGCAACCCTGTGTGGCTCGTTAGTGGCGTCTGGGCTGGTTGATGAATTGACTATTTATATGGCATCACATCTTATGGGTGATACCGGCAGAGGCTTGTTTCATCTACCCGGGCTGACTAAAATGCAAGACCGGATAAGCTTAAAAATAGATGATATTCGTCCCCTGGGGAATGATTGGAAAATCACCGCCACGCCGCAAAAAATTAGCGTTTAACGCTTTTATCAGGCCTTGTTAATTATGATCAAAAAGTAGAAATAACTATGTCGACAATTGTTGCAGTAAGAAAAAATGGTAAAGCCTGCATTGCAGCAGATACCTTAACGACATTTGGTGATTGTCGTCAGGCTGCTGACATGGACGCTGATTCTGAAAAAATACTCTCATTTGAAGAAAGTTATCTTGGCATCGTTGGCAGCGCCGCGCATCATTTAGTAGTACAAAGCGCGTTGCGGAAATTAAAACAGGCCGATTTTTCCAGCCGTCCAGCAGTGTTTGAAACACTCTGCGAATTACATCCATTGCTCAAAGAAAATTATTTTCTAAATCCAAAAGATGAAGAAGATGATGCCTATGAGTCTACGCATATAGATTCCTTGTTGGTAAACGAAACGGGAATTTATGGTATTTATGCGCTGCGAGAAGTATTTGAATACACGACTTACTGGGCAATTGGGGCAGGGTCAGAATTTGCGTTAGGCGCTATGTATGCAGTGTATGATAAATTAGAGAGTGCTGAAGAAATAGCCAAGGTCGGCATTGAAGCAGGCGCTAAATTTAATACCGACACCGCATTACCGATGACACTTTACAGCGTTGACCTTGCTGCTAAAAAGCCCGAAACAATTTTAATTTAAACTGACAATGTTTACAGGAATTATTCAAGCAATCGGCAGCTTAAAATCTCTCACGCCAAGCGGTGGTGATCAACGCATTGTCGTGGAGGTTGGGAAGCTGGATATGCAAAGCGTGCAGCTTGGAGACAGTATTGCTGTGAATGGTGTTTGTTTAACTGCCATTGAATTTGATCAGTATTCTTTTGCTGCGGATGTCTCCAATGAAACACTGGAATGTACAACGCTGGGAAATCTGAATGCTGGTGATCCGGTTAATCTGGAAAAAGCATTATTGCCGACTACGCATTTAGGTGGCCACCTCGTGAGTGGGCATGTCGATGGTGTTGGTGAAATTATTTCACGCAGTGAAGATGGTCGTTCGATACAATTTGAGATTCGTGTGCCAGAAGCATTAAGCCGCTATATCGCAGCAAAAGGCTCAATTTGCGTGGATGGCATTAGCCTGACTGTCAACAACATTGAAAATGATACTTTTGTTTTAAATATTGTTCCGCATACCTTAGTGGAAACTAACCTTGGTAGCGCTAAGGTTGGCGGGCAAGTTAATCTGGAAGTCGATATTATTGCACGCTATCTGGAAAGGTTATTGTCGGGTGGAAAAGATAATGCACCTCAATCAGAATTAACGGCTGAGAAAATAATGCAAGCCGGTTTTAA
>CAZUAW010000216.1:0-4334 GCA_964618535.1 uncultured Thiotrichales bacterium | reverse complement strand
TGGAACCCAGGTATTGAGCACACAGAACCAGAAAATGCGATCAGCAACTACTGGTACATGTGGAAGCTACCTATGTTTGGTGAAACAGATGTAGATGCTATTCTGGCTGAAGTTGAAAATTGTCATAAAGCGCATCCGGAAAACCACGTTCGTCTGTTAGGCTTTGATAACTTTGCACAATCTGCTGGTACAGCAATGGTTATTTATCGCGGCGTTTCTGTATAAAGAAAACACTGGGTAATATTTGCTTATCACAAGCATGAGCCCCTGACCTGCATTGCAGACAGGGGCTTTTTTCATGTTGCCTTACTCGATAATGAAGATTTGCGCTTTATCTTGATATAAAGCGATATGAAAAAAGCATAAACCTTTTACAATAGAAAAATGCTATGGCAAAAGATCAAACCTATGTAGGCCTTGATAAGGAAATAAATGGTGGCATGACCACCATTGGTAAACTCATTCGCGATGCCAAAGTATTTGGCTTACTGGACGATGATGAAACCTGCGGGGGCTGGAACCTTGGTGGCATTGATGCATTACTCAATAAAGTCAATGACGAGTGGGATAAATACGGCTGCATGGTTAGCCTTCTACCTAAAGACCTGTTTGAACGCCATCAGAAAATTCACGGTAAAGCGATGGAAGAAGCAACCGCAGCAGGTTGGAATGGCCATCAAGAAACCGATGACGAAGGTTAAACACTAATTGAATCTATTAAAACCGAATTTAAACTGAGAGCAGGGTCATCAGCCTACCTCTTGAAATAACACAAACTCTAAAAGGTGTGTCATGTCAGAAAACACAGTAGACCCAAAACAGTACATCATTAAAGATGAACCATATTACGAGCCCGTTGGTGATGAAATCGAGCTGTATGAGGCTGCTTACAATGCCCGCATGCCCATGATGCTCAAGGGTCCTACCGGTTGCGGTAAATCCCGATTTGTTGAATACATGGCGTACAAGCTAAAGCGCCCACTCATCACGGTTGCCTGTAATGAAGATATGACAGCCTCAGATTTAGTCGGTCGGTTTTTACTCGATGCTGATGGTACTAAATGGCAAGATGGGCCGCTAACCACTGCTGCTCGTATTGGCGCTCTGTGCTACCTCGATGAAGTGGTTGAAGCACGTCAGGATACCACCGTGGTAATTCACCCTCTCACCGACCATCGCCGCTCCCTGCCGTTGGATAAAAAAGGCGAGCTGGTCGAAGCGCACAAGGATTTTCAGTTGGTGATTTCATACAACCCTGGCTACCAAAGCATGATGAAAGATCTCAAGCAATCGACCAAACAGCGTTTTGGCGCGCTGGATTTTGACTACCCTGAAGAATCCATCGAAGTCTCCATCGTCACCAAAGAGTCCGGAGTGGATAAGCCCACCGCCGAGAAACTGGTACAAATTTCACATCGCGCTCGTAACCTCAAAGGTCACGGACTGGATGAAGGTATTTCAACTCGCTTGCTGGTGTATGCAGGACAATTGATCAAAAAAGGTGTGGAGCCACAAGCGGCTTGCATGATGACCATGGTCACACCGCTAACCGATGATCCTGATATGCGTGATACATTACATGCAGCAGTAGAGACGTTTTTCGGATAAGTCGAAATGCATATCTCCCTGCCGGTAGATTCTGAATGGCAGGTGAGCGTATGCCAGCAAGCTCGACGCAAGCCACAACCGTCGACAATTAAATGGCGGACCGTTCTCGTCCTACCGGTGCAGCTCGGTATCCAGGCACCAATGACGGTTCGGTAGATGGCGATAGGCAATTCACCCTACGAATAGAAATTATGTCAATCAAACTCGAAGATTACGAAGAATTTCTCCAGAGCGCCCCCGAGGTACGTGATGTACTCGATGGCACTTTTCATGAAGCCGCTCATATCATGTCCCCCACCGGTCTAAAGGCGTACATGGATGGCGCGGTGTCTCTGCACAATCTTGGCAGAGGTGGCGATGTCGTTCTAACCTACATCCAGGATATCCCCCTGGTGGTTAAGGAAGTTGGCGAAGATGTCATTCCCGACTGCGTCACCGCCGCCATGAAGCTCTCTTCGATGACCTCTGGGGAGGTCATTACATTACTGCTTGCAAGCCTACCAACTGCTGCACGAAATTTGGGTGATGCAGAACTATTCCGTGGCTATCTTTTATTCATTCATCAGCTTGCTTCAACCGCAGCACGTGGTTTGCGCCCGATGCTTAATCACATTGATGAGCTACTGGGCAAACTCACTTTAAGCGGTTTGCGCCGTTGGGCAAATTTTGGCGCGCAGGCTTACCGTCGGGATTTTAATAATTTAACGTCTTACTTTAATCTTGAGTCCGCCGATTCAAAAGCGATGTTTCAAAAAGAACGCGCTGGCGTTCTGTTCAATAAAGTCCAACGTAAGCTCAATTTTTATCTGCGTGCATTGTGGGGACGTGATTTTTTCATTCGTCCTACTGGCGCAGACTTTGCTGATTTTCGTCCTTATATCGAACATCGTATTCTGCACATGCCGGATGCGGTCGACAATGTCGGCCCTTCAGACAATCAAATACCCGGCTTGGAGCTGTATCGCGCCACCGCTGCGCATATGGCATCGCACATAATGTATTCCACTTCGCAGATATCCGCCGAAGCACTGAGTCCTGCGCAGATATTTTTTATCGGTGTGATAGAAGATGCCCGCATCGAATACAAAGCGATCAATGATTTTCCTGGCTTATTCAGATTATGGCGCTCATTACTAGTCATAAAATCTGATCAAGATACGGAACATGAAACCATGCCCGTGATCAAACACTTCGCCTTAATGTTAATGGACAGCAAGGTAGAATCAGATGATGACGAGCTGAACGCCTGCGCTAAAAAGTTTCACGCAGAAATCGAAGAAAACCAGGACAACAACCAGTTTTGCTGGAATATGGGGCTGGATCTTTTCAATATTTTTCAGTCTCGTAAAGCGGTGCCTAGTTTGCGCATTCTAGAACGTATTGATATTCCCTATCGTGACGATAATCGCTACATTTGGGAATTTGCAGAACTCACGGGGGATGTCGAATTCGACTATGTTCCCGGCAGCCAGCAACAAGTAAGGCGCGAAGTCAGCGCACTCATGATGGCGCACGAAGTTGATTGCGAACTCGCCGGTGATGATGCCCAGGAAATCTGGACAAACAAAGATACCATGCGTTTTTACGAAGACGATCTAACCGATGACGCTGCCAGTTTTAATGATGCCTGGGGCAAAGAACCGGTATCTGATCCCTACCATTACCAGGAATGGGACTACCAGATTCAGTTACATCGCCCCGATTGGGCAACCGTTTATGAGCGCCGCCAACCCAAAGGCAACCCGGAAGATATCAATGATATTCTCACCGAATATCGCCCGGTTGCTCATCGCATCAAACAGATCATTGATTTACTCACACCGCAGGGTGTCCAGCGACAACGCAATATGGAAGATGGCGACGAAATCGATATCAATGCTGCCGTCGATGCGATGATCTCAATCCGCATGGGTGAGCAGCCTAATCCGCGCATCACCATGCGCAACGTCTTGAAAACACGTGACTTATCAGTAGTCATACTGATGGATTTATCAGAATCCACCAACGAATCCATGGCCGGTTCGGATAAAACCGTCTTGCAGCTGACCCGCGAAGCAGCGACCTTGGTCTCCACCGCCATCGACGGCATCGGCGACCCTTTTGCCCTGCACGGCTTTGCCTCCGATGGTCGCCACGATGTGCAGTACTACCGCTTCAAAGACTTTCATCAGAACTACGATGATGATGCCAAATCACGCCTAGCTGGCATGAAAGGCGGACTCTCAACCCGAATGGGCGCAGCGTTACGCCATGCGGGTAGTCATCTGCTAAAACAACAGGAAAGACGCAAATTAATTTTGCTGGTAACCGATGGAGAGCCTGCCGATATCGATGAGACCGATCCGCAGCATTTGCGCCACGATACCAAAAAGGCCGTCGAAGAATTATATGGTACTGGCGTTTTGACCTACTGCCTCACCCTCGATCCCAATGCAGACACCTATGTGAAACGAATCTTTGGCGAAAACAACTATACAATCGTCGATAATGTAGACCGCCTGCCAGAAAAGCTACCCACATTGTTCGCCTCACTCACTGGATAACTTCTCTGTAGGAGCGTCGCGTCCAACTATAAAGTTACTACGGACGATTGAGATCGTTTATTTTCCATTCCTTAGGCTCTTTTAATACGAACCACATTCATAACATCCATCCTCATACCCGCAATCACTTCAACTGCGGGATAATACGTGAGGTTCACCCGCTGCCCTTTGAGATTTTTGTAA
>CAZUAW010000215.1:0-4337 GCA_964618535.1 uncultured Thiotrichales bacterium | reverse complement strand
TTAGAATGGAAATTTTGGTTTCAGTGCAGCTTTTTCCGTATTCAGATCTTTGCGGAAAATGCCTGAGTCCATGCCTTTTGAGTTTGATGAGAACCCAGAGTCAGTTGATGGTTCCCTGGGGACAGAGTAGTTACTCATTTATTTATTTGACACTATTCATGATTTCCCTCAGTAGCACATCTATTTTTAGAGACGCCCTTAACGTAGTTGCTTTATTTCAAGGGGCAAATTCAGTTTACTCCAGGCGGTATCTGCTGTCAGTGCAGGGAGATCTTGTTCCATTGCGAGGGCAAGGCAGGCTCTATCTGCTAAGGATAAACCGTGCTGATGAGTTGGCTCCCAAAATTCGGCAGCGATTTCTGCCTGCGTCACCGAAAAAGGAATAATTCTTAATCCCAGTTCTTGCAAGAGTGTTCCGGCGAGACGAGAGTTGAGATTGCGGTGGAGTGTTTTTTGGGCAACTTCGCTCCAATTGACTGAGCTGATCATTCCTTGATTAAGTGCTGCTTTGACTGTTTCCCATCCGGTTTCCTTATGCAGGTAGGCCAAGACTGCAGAGGCATCTAGCACAAGGCTCATTCTTTAGCGCGCCCTTTATTCTCATTACGGGCATCCTTGCGCCGCTGCTGAATTAATTCATCGACGAGACTGATTGCTTGTGGAATTTCTGCGTACATATCCCATAAACGTTGTTCTACGGCATCATGTTGCTCAATTACTAGACTCTCTCCGACTTGCCGGGCAACCAGGCGGTCGCCCTGATTGAGATGCAAGGCTTTGCGCAATACGGCAGGGATGACTAAACGTCCCTGAGCACCGAGAGTTACTCGGTTGGATTCTGCTATATCTGCCATCGAAGGTTAATAAGTGCCACTAACTATATAATTATGGCATTATTTTATTTTTGTGCCAAGTTATTGGCATTGGCTCCCAGGAGGCGGACGTCTAAAACCAGTACATCAACTTGACATATAACCCTATGGCTTCACAGCAACGCCTTGTTCTGAACACGTTGGTTTTTCCGCTGATACCGACACTTTGGGCTGGTCGATGTACTAGCTTGAATGCTCACACCAAGTTTGCCACATGGTGCGATAAGCATTTTCCAAGTTATTGACAAACAACGGCGCATCGCAGAATTTGGATTTTGAGATTCTTGAACGCTGGTTTTTGCGGATCTCATAAAGCCTGCCAAAATCAGTGGAAAGATTCGCGGCGATATCCAGATACTCCGCAACGCTGTCGGCGATAAGATCGTGATAACCAGCCGCTGCGATAATTGAGGCGCTTTGCCGGGAGACGGCTCGGCATCCCCGCAAGGTGACAACAGGCACTCCCATCCACATGGCTTCTGAGGTGGTGATGCCACCGCTATAAGGAAAGGTATCGAGAGCAATGTCGATGTCATTGTATTCTCTAAGAATACTCTCATGAGTCTGCGCCTTGAAGCGGAATTCAATTCTTAAAGGATCAATATCATTGCGGCGAAATATATCTAGTATCCGTTCGCGGCGTTCGCTTTCCTGCAAGGTATTCCAGACAATAAGCAATCGAGAGTTTGAAACACGTTTGAGTAAATCAGCCCAGGCCTGTAATACATCTTCCGTTACTTTGAGCAGATTGCTCAAACTACCAAAAGTGACATGTCCGTTGAGCAATGCTGGCAACGGTGACACTTGAGGCGCATATTCAGGGGGACTGTAGCAAAAGCGAGTGTCAGGTAAACGCACCACTTTTTCACTAAATAGCTCTTCGGTGCTAGCAGGAGCAGTTGCATCATCCATCAAAATATAGTCGATGGTGTCCAAACCGGTGGTGTCACAATAACCAATCCAGGTGACTTGAACCGGTGCCGGTTTTTCGGCAAATACGGGGAGTCTTCCACCGGCTGTATGTCCTGCCAGATCAATAAGAATATCTATCTCATCATCACGGATCATTTGCGCAAGATCCGTATCAGAAATACCCAGCGTTTTGCGCCATTGCGTGGCTTTGGATCGATACAGTTTGGTGATGTCATCCTCTACTGCACGGCCAGAATAATAGTAAACCTCAAATTGATCTGAATCGTGCTGTGTCAGCACTGAGTGGCTCATATATCCCACAGGATGGCGACCAAGATCCATGGAGACATAACCAACGCGAAGTTTACGCGTCGAATCAACTTTATTGCGGTGCGGCTGAATGCGCGAGGCTAAAGGCGCAGCGTGACGTTGCGCCCAGGTCTTATGTTCAGCCAGTAACTCTTCTGCCGACAAATCAGGCTCATAGCTAAGATATAGCAACAGGGTACTGTTGATCAGATGCGAATCTGGTTGTAACGCAACCACTTCACGTAACGTCTCAATTGATTCTGTGTTTAAGCCAAACTGATTCAACCCATAGCCATAATTGTAGAGCGCAGGCACCATTTTGGGATTGATCGCCAAAGCCCGCTTGAGGATTTCAATCCCCTCTCCGGGCCGAAAACGCTGTACCAGTAGCTTACCCAAGTTATTAAGTACTTCAATATCGCTTGGTGCGCTTTGCAATGCCTGGCGTAGCTGTTCTTCAGCTTCGTTCAAATTACCGGAGAGTTGCAGATTGTTAGCCCGGTTACTGAGCGCTTTTACATCCTTTTCATCCTGTTTGAGTGTTTTCTGATAACAAATCTCCGCAGCTTTAATATCCCCTGCTGCCGAATAAGCATTGCCAAGATTTGTCAACATCTGGGTATTTTCAGGGTTCAAACTCAAAGCACACTGATAGGCGCGAATCGCGTCCTTGTATCGGCCTTGCTGGAAGAACAAATTACCGATACCGAAGTGTACATCAGCGGCTGTGGGGTCGATTGAAAGTGCGTGATAATAATTGATTAAAGTATCTTCAAATTGACCTGCGTTGAAATACGCGCGTGCCAAATCAGCATGTGCTGCGGGTAGCTCAGGATTAATCTCCAGTGCTTTTTTATGCGCACTAATGGCAGCAATAAAATTGTTCTCGGCGGCAAAAACAATACCCAAACCATTTTGTGCACTCGCATAATTGGGCTCTATTGATAAAGCTTTTTCGTAGGCGCTGCGTGCATCCGCATATTTTTCCTGGACACGAAAAACATTGCCTTTATTGGTTAATGCTTGAAAGGAATCCGGGTTCAATTTAAGCGCGCTGTTATAACTACTGAGTGCGGCGGGAAAATCGCCTAAACCGGTAAAGACATTACCGAGATTGTGATGTGCTTCGGTAAGATTAGGTTGTTGGTCGATTGCTCTTTGTAGAAACTCTTTCGCTACCGGAAGTTCGCCGAGCTGGTACTTCATCGTCCCCATCAACTGCAAAGCGTCTGCATGATCAGGGTTTTGGTTAAGCACTTTATTGTAAAGCTCCCCAGCTTTGATGAGATCACCAGTTTGATGATGAGCAAGTGCAGTTTTCAGGGTATCGGCGAGAGCAGTTGGTTCCATGACAGTGTTGATTAGCTAAAGGTTTTGAGAGATTACCCGCAGATCCTCTTTAACTCCGTGATCAACTGCTAAATATCAGACTTCTATTTCGATACATTTGGTGTCGGTGAAGGAAAACTACGCTGATTAAAAATAAAAGAGACAACCATCCAAGGCTTCCGCTGCCATAAAAACCATATTCCACATGCGGGCCCGTCAAATGCACGCCTCCAACCCTGTCTTGAGTGAGGCTTTCTAGCGGCAATGTACGTAAAGCCAAGTCTTGGTTAGGCCCGTGACTCGATAGCCAGTCACCACTAGGATGATCGAACACCTCAATCAGAAGATCATAAATCCCTGTAGGATAACCACTCTCTAGATGGGTCTCGATAATATAAGTATCCTCACGGCTTTGACCCGTAAGATGAATTGTGTTGCTGGTAAACAATCTATTCCAAGGACCGCCTTCAAAACTGATAGAGATGACTGCAGTGACATCTGCTTCAGACTGGCTAGCATCAAGGTCCAGATCTAAATCAACTTTTAGCTCGTGGAAATAACCGTCATGATCCGCATCACCGCTTAAAAATACCTTGGCATCCCAAACCGAGACGGAATATAAACATTCACAATGACGTCGCACTGATGGAGATGATTCGTACCGAAAACCTTCAACCTGAAATAATGAACGCGCTTGCTGCTGAAATTCTCCGGGCTGTGCCGATTTTAAATACGCTCGACTGGATGAAAGCTGTTGAGTATTTGAAGTACTTGTCCATCCTTGCGGCACCCAGAGAATGGCAGTAAATAATGTCAATAACAGAGCAATGAGTTTCATCGCGACACCTAGTCTGATTCGATGAAATCATTTAAGCCCTACAGCGATGAATGGAGTCTGAACAGCGAGGCTCCTAG
>CAZUAW010000214.1:0-4364 GCA_964618535.1 uncultured Thiotrichales bacterium | reverse complement strand
TGTGGAATCAATAGATAAGCGAGAACTCGTGTAATTCATGAAATATTCGGGTTAATGCGCTAGACGCCCATCCCTATGATGAATGTAGTAAAAATTCTGTGTTGGGACAAGGAGCTACTGGCAAATTTTTGTTAGCTGTTTTTTCTTGCGTTGAGTAAATATTTCCGCAACTTTCTTTCACTGCGCATAACATAAAGGACATATACTTCCTCACCTTCAATACGATAAAAAATACGACATGGGTTTACAATAATCTCTAAATATCTTGTTTTTTTTAACTCGGGTGGTTTTCGCCCTGAAGCTGGAAACTGTTCAAGACGATCTGTACTAGAGAAAACTTTTTGCACTAGATTGGCTGCAGCACTTGGTTTATCAAGAGCTATATATTCTGCTATTGCATCAAGGTCTGATAGCGCAGGCTCCGTCCATATTACTTGAGCCATTTACTCATTTTTTCTTTCGCTTCTGCTTGAGTATAAATTCGGTTTTCTAAAACGGCCGTTTCACCTCTGGCTATTCCATCCAAGATTTCCATTCGATCTTTCATCATTTCGTAATCTTGAACGTCAACAAGATATGCTGACGGTTGGCCATGTTCCGTAATGAGTACGGGCTCTTTTGAATCATGTAATTCAGCCAATATTTTAGTGGCTTGACGCTTTAATGTGGTAACTAGTTTAGTTTTCATAAAGTGACACTATAGTATCACTTCCCTGGTTGCAAGCATGGCGAAATAATACAATACTGCTGGGAAACAGCCGAGTGGTAGAGATAGCGCATCTCATGGGTTAGCTGAGTCGTTACAACTATTCTTTCATGTGTTTGAGATTGTGTGAGGTTCATCTTGCTTAATGACTTTGCATTTCCTATTCTTTCCAAATTCCCTGATTCCTGTTTTGCTCACACCCCTTGTCCGACCTCTTAGAGGTAGAAATTTGGGTGTCTGGATCCTTGCTGGCCACCCATGCTATTTAACTCATTTGAATTCATATTTGTATTTTTGCCGGTTGTTTTGCTGGTTTTCTATGCTCTGGGACGTGCCGGAAAACGCGAAGCCTCGCTGTATTGGCTGGTATTGGCATCCTTATTTTTCTATGGCTGGTGGAAACCGGAATACCTCTATTTAATCATAGGCTCGATCCTTTTTAACTATTGGATCGGCAATCTGCTGAGCGCCAAATCACACCAGCCAGCGTACCGGCGCACGATGCTTACCCTTGGTATTGGCGTTAATCTCGCCTCCATTGGTTATTTTAAATACGCCAATTTCTTCGTTGACAATATCAACACGGCGTTCGGCTCTAGCTACCATCTCGATACGATTCTATTACCGCTGGCAATCTCCTTTTTCACTTTCCAGCAAATAGCCTATCTGGTGGATGCTTATCGTGGAGAAACGCGAGAACATAGCTTCAGAAACTATGCTTTGTTCGTCACCTTCTTTCCCCAATTGATTGCTGGCCCCATCGTGCATCACAAAGAGATGCTGCCACAGTTCATGACGAAAGATGCCAAGCGTTTTTCATCCAATAACTTAATGATCGGCCTGACTATTTTCATCATTGGCTTGTTCAAAAAAGTGGTTATTGCCGATGGCGTAGCGCCCTATTCCGATACCGTATTTGCGATGGCCAAGGCGGGAGAAACCGTTCATTTCCTTGAAGCCTGGGTCGGTGCAACCGCTTACTCGTTACAGCTCTATTTCGATTTCTCAGGGTATTCCGACATGGCCATCGGCATCGCCCGCATGTTTGGTATTAAGCTCCCGATCAACTTTAATTCTCCCTACAAATCACTGAATATCATTGATTTCTGGCGGCGCTGGCATATCACCTTGTCCCGTTTTTTACGTGACTATCTGTACTTCAGCCTGGGTGGCAATCGCAAAGGCCCCACCCGTCGACAAGTTAATTTGATGACAACGATGCTGTTGGGTGGCTTATGGCATGGTGCCGGCTGGACTTTTATTGTCTGGGGCGGGTTACATGGGCTCTATCTTGTCATCAATCATGGCTGGCAAAATATCAGGTTAAAGCTTGCGATTAAAACCGGTCAAACTCCGGTGCAATCCTCGATGATTGGCCGCTTTTTTGCGCGCACTCTCACACTGCTCTGCATCATTGTCGCATGGGTCTACTTTCGTGCTGAAAACCTGGCTGAGGCGCATCACATCCTGGCAGGTATGGTTGGCATGAATGGCATCATATTACCCGAAACTTGGCTGGCCTCTGGCTCAGCCACAATGCAGCAACTTGCAAGCATCGGCGTCCTTTTTCAGAACACGCCGATGCTAGGCGCGCCCTTTCCTCCCTATCAAGACCTGATGATACTTGCAGGCAATCAAGTTACTGCGGGCGCGAATGCCATCACCGCGTTGCTGTCGATGATAGCCCCCATCATCATGGTGTTATGGATGCCCAACAGCCAACAAATCCTCGCGCTTGAAAAACCTGTACTGGAACAATTTGTTGGTCAGATTCAACCACCTCGTTTATCCATTTTAGTCTGGCGAAACAATGTTATTTGGTCACTGCTACTGGGCGCAATTGCCGCCTACGCGACATTCGGCACAATCGGAACCAGTCAGTTTTTGTATTACAACTTCTAACCAGACACAAACATGCGAACCACCAACAAAAGCTACTTTGCAATCTTTCTCATTTCCTATCTGCTGATCGCAGCGGGCGTTATCGTGTTCAAGCGCACCGACCTGTTTCCCTGGATCGGCGAATGCAACCCCAATGGCTATGAAGACGGGCACTTTATGGCCTACTGCGAATCAACAAAATATGGCGATTTTGAACACTGGGCCTACTGGAATGAATCCGACCCAGTTTCTATGGACGCCGTGAAAGCAGCTGATGTCCTGTTTCTCGGCAACAGCCGTACTCAATACGCTTTTTCCACCAATGCAATTAAAGACTACTTCACCCGTACAGATATTAGCCACTATGTCTTCGGTTTTGGCATGGGCAGCTTATCGCCCGTTCCTGAAAAACTAATCCAAAAGCATGCACTGACTCCAAAAGTTCTGATCATTAACGCCGACCCCTTTTTCTCTGAGTTACTCAGCGGGGCAAACCTTAAAATGATGAAAACCGACAACACCACGCGTTGGGAATTTAATGCAAAACGCTGGATGCAGAAACTTCAGAAAAGCGTTTGTCAAAACGATGAAACATGGAAGACCCTGTCAGATCTGATGTGTTCTGGCAGTAACGAAACACTGTACCGTGAACCCAAATATGGCCACTGGAACACCGACTACTACCGACCCAACAAAAAAATACCCGTTACCTACACCGACTCCATAAAATGGTACATTGACGATGCCATCCCACTTGCAGAACGCTTTATCGAAAATGTCGGAATAAAAAAGTCCTGTGTAATCGTCACTGTCACCCCCCATACCAACACACCACTACTGTTCGCCTTTGAAGTCTCCAAAAAACTGGGGGTTTTATTCATTCACCCTCAACTCAAAGAACTTAAGACGATAGATGACTCCCATCTCGACAAAGACAGTGCCGAGCGTTGGTCAGCGGGCTTTTTGGAAAAAGCAGGGCCGTACATTGAAACTTGCGCAAATGACAAGTGAAAAACTTTAAAAATTTACTTTGATCTTCTGCATTTACTGCGACACACAAGGGTGTTACCTTAGTAACACCCTAAAGCTGATGAGTCGTATTGATGGCAACCACATCATTGAAACTTTCCGAAGACATTAAAGAAAGGGTTCTTCAATCTTCTAAAAATCAAGGCCTTAGCGCCCACGCTTTTATGATCAACGCAATCTCAGAAGCGGTTACTTCTGCCGAACGCAAAGCAGACTTTATCGCTTACGCCAAAAAATCTCGTGACGAAGCCCTGCATACAGGCAAAGGCTATGATGCCAAAGAGGTACATGAGTACATCAAAACACGGATGACGCAGAACGCGGTCGACCAACCCAGAGCCAAGCATTGGCAAAAGTAATTTATGCCCGCCAAGCCCTGATTGATTTGGAAAGGCTGGCAGATTTTCTCATGGAAAGTCATCCACACTCAGCAACGACAACGGTAGACCTAATTACCGAAGCCATTATCCTCTTAGAGCGTCACCCCTACATTGGCTCTCTAGCCATCGATGGGCTGAGGGAGTTGATAATCTCACAAGGAAAATCTGGCTATATCGCGCTTTACAGCTATGAAGAAAATCAAGACACAGTTCTAATTCTTGCGATTCGGCATCAGCGCGAAGCGGGATATGCTATCGAATGAAAGGTTTAAGGGCGTCTCTAAAAAATGTAAGCACCACTGAGAAAAACCACGAACAGCACCTTTTTTATGCGAACCGCATCACCATCCATGGCTCTTTGCGGAATA